>NZ_JUEE01000111.1:0-15536 GCF_000802135.1 Desulfosporosinus sp. BICA1-9 | reverse complement strand
TTGCCCAGGCTGAAACCCAGGCCAAAGCGGATGCTCAAGCCCTTGCTGAGGCTCTTGCCCAGGCTGAAACCCAGGCCAAAGCTGATTCTCAAACCCTTGCCGAGGCTCTTGCCCTCGCTGAAACCCAAGCCAAAGCTAATGCTCAGGCGCTTGCTGAGACTCTTGCTCTCGCTGAAACCCAAGCCAAAGCTGATGCTCAAGTGCTTGCTGAGGCTCTTGCCCTGGCTGAATCCCAAGCCAAAGCTGATGCTCAGGCGCTTGCCGAGGCTGAATCGAAGTTTGAGGCTGTCACTGAGCTTGAACAGGATGTACTTATAAAAACCCCTGCTTTAGTTACATCCATCCACTCTAAAACTTCTTCAGCATTTGGCCCCTTGCAAGTTCCTACGCAAGCTTATCTTCTTAAACACGTTCTAAGTAACATCTTTCCAAAAGGCACTATCTATTGGAACAAGAGCTTAATGGGGCAAACATTTCTGGCCCAAGTGGAAAATATCCTGATTTGTATTCATGACCCCGAGCATCCTTGTGATCTGAAAAAGTATAATAAGGATGGCTGGAAGGTCTTAGTATGTAGTTCTGAAGATCTAACCTTTCCACGCAGATTGGAAAGAGCAATTAGACAGATTCAGCGTTTATATTCCGAGGGGCAAAACCTGAATAGGTATTGCTAAGGCCCGAAGCTCTAATTTGCCATTTATATCGACATTAGTACTGGCAAAGACAATACCTACCGCCTTGGCCTGATTATCTATGACCGGACTACCGCTATTACCAGGGTTAATAGGTACATTAATATCAAAAACCTGGGTCAGGCTATTCTTCATACTGTAAAAATGACCTACTGTACCTCTCTGCGATATCTTCTCAAACCCCAACGGATTGCCGATAATGGTCACGGTTTCGCCACTTTGTGCCCTGTTATTTATGTTGAGTGCAATGGTGGGAAGATCATTCCCTTTTAACCGAATAATAGCTATGTCTACATCCGGGACGACCTCATAGTGTTTGGAGTAATACTCCGTTCCATCACCAAAGCGGATAGTTATCGTGCTAGCGTTGGCTACGATATGTTGATTAGTTATTATCGTACCTGTTGTGGAAATATTAAATCCTGTGCCCTGTTTTACCACCGTATTAAGAAACTCATTTGTAACCATAGCCTCTATGCTTACTACCGCAGGCTTGCATCGTTGAACGATATCGTCTTCCTTTAAAGCTCTATTCTGATCTAAGAAATTCAGCTGATTAGATAGGAGGTAAGGGAGATTAGGCACAGACATTGCTATAAAAGCTAATAGAATCAGAAGAGCTACTAATTTTCTAAAGTAGGCTGGCTTTATTATGCTCACTATTTCGTAGTCAAATTGTTCCTCGCCATTCTCTTCAGCCATTGATTTATCATCGTTCATTATTTGCTCCTTTCAGTAGGTTCTACTTTGTCATTCTTGCCACAAAGAAAGCAACGATTCGCCCCCTACTTACCCTTACGACCATGTACAGCAAGAGACACGCCGCCCCGACGAGATTACGCCCCGCTGGGAGAACTGACTGAATCGAGTACGGTTCGGAGGTGAGGACCGAAGGTCCTTAACCTATGTTTTAGCGAGAGCGTAGGCCGGCATAAAGCAAACTATTAAACCCTAAGACTCCGGTAATCCCCATTATGAGCAAGGGAACACAGGCTTTTTACCAAGAACCTCGTTCTGGGCGTTTCGATTTTGCAATTATCAATGAGAGGATTATTACTCCCACAGTAAAGCGCGCTGTACTCATCGTCAGAGGCGGTACGGTATCTACTAATAGTTTGCCAATGATAAAATTTGTCGACCAAAGAAAAGGTACAAGCATTAGATATAAGTATGGAGACCGCCAATTAATATTGCGTATGTTAATTCACCCTTCAACTTTTGATTGTGTATTACCAAAATAGTGTTTTTCAATACTTATAAAATCCGTGGACACAAAAGATAGTAAATTCTATCATCTTATCCATGTCGAATACGTAAGAATTTAGTGATTTACCCACTACAAAAATGATACAGTCAATTAATAGCCGTTAAGTTAGTTTCTCTTAATTTCATTGAATTTAGAAATTGTTACTAAAGAAGGGCAAAATCTTAAACGATTTTGCCCTTCTTTATTTCTTATTAGGATAATCCTGACCCTGGTGATGCCTTCGGAAAGTTGTTCCTTAAGCCGCCGGAGTTCGGCAGACCGCACTCTTTTGGTCCAATATTCTGATTCTTAGATATTGCCCAATAAGCTCGCCCAGAACGACCAAAACAAATATCGTTAAAATCAAAGTTTTCATAACTAAATGGTTATATGAATTTAATTTGTACCACTTGCAACCTTTTTTTCAGCTTAAAGTAATGAGACATTTGCTCTGATTCATAGGCTTTAAATGGAGAGACAGCAGCACCAGCAAAAAAGTCACTCGGCCGATGAAACGTGGCTGTATCAATATCATCAATCCATTCCGTAATTTCTCTGCGTTGAGGGCAAGTTTTCTAAGATTTTCTTTTTGGCTAATTCAAGGCATTTTAACATTGATTTTAGGAAAACATAATCCTACGACATCCGTTCCCTCGTTTTGTGCATCGTGCCATGATATAGAGCAATATGACCCAAAAGTCGTTCCCACCCATTCCATAAGACTTACATCATTTATAGCCGTTATCGTCATACTCGGGGTGAGCAATTTAAGCATAATTAAGCGTTATCAACTGGAGGTAAAATGGATAATAAATTAATTTTTCGCTTTAAGGAATTCTATACATTAGAGACATTTCAAGTTGCCTTTTATAATGCCCAGGCTAATTCTACAACGGATGAGTATTACAAAAAAGCCTTTGAAAAAATGGTGCAAATAGAACAAGGACATGCTGACTATTTTGCCAATATGATTGACCAAGCAAATGAGGAGGTTCCCTCTTTAGTGGGTTCAATTTTTCAATTAGCAGGTAGTTTCGTAGGTGAAACGGTTGAATCTATTGGTCGACACAGCACGTGCAAATTTGGTGTTACGCTTGAAAATGAGGCAATCAAAAAGTATCGAGAGTTTATTGAGGAATCGAACGAAAAGGAATACCTAATTATCAAAGATATTCTTATGGAATATCTTCTCGACGAAGAATTTCACAAATATTGGCTTAGAGATTATATGAATAAACATCCAAATTAAGTGTAGATATTACTCCTCAGAAGCCAAAATTGATCTAAAAACATTAATACATGTACTTTACCCATTATAATCAAGGAGGGGATCTTTTATTTAAGGATAAAATTTTAATAGGAGTTTTGATAGGTATACTAGCCGATGCACTAAAGCTAACAACTAATTATATTCTTTTTATCTTTGGGTTCACAAAGGTTGTATTTTGGCAAGTTGTAGCTACTCGCTTTATCCAGAAGGAGTACCTTTACCATAAGTTAGCTTATCTGGTAGATGCCATTGCTGACATTACAGTTACTTCACTTTTGGGAGTTGTATTTGTGTATTTTATTTACCTTTTTGGTTCAAAGAATTTATGGACAAAGGGTGTGGGCTTCGGTTTAGTGGTTTGGGTAAGCCTTTTTGGTACATTGCTTGGGCAAACAGTTGAGGATAAATTACCTCAAGAGCCAACTGGCGCGGTTGTTACAATTATTGCGCATATAGTATTTGGTTTAGCCTTAGCTTTTTTTACCAAGGTGCTAGATAAAAATAACTGAGGCTAATTAACAGAAAATAAATTGTTACTTGAACATCGTTAACCATAATTTAGTAATGCTAGTTTAGACCGCTGGTTCTTTAAGGGGATGATACTTTAGAACATTGGACATACAAAGAAATGACGCTCAAAATTGTTATCAATTTGGGCGTCATTTGTAATTTGACCTTTTGTACCTTAAAGCGACCCGTTACGAAAAAGGGTAACCTGTTTTCAGTTGATAGGATAGTGTAAAAATGATAGTGAATTACAACTAGATATTGGATGAAATAGAGAGATCATCTTGGATAAGACTGCGGGAGCCATACGTAAAATGCGGTTCCTTCCTCTGCCTGACTTTCAACTCGAATTGTCCCTCCATGAAGCTCCACGAGCGATTTTGTGATGGCAAGTCCTAGCCCAGCCCCTCCATATTTACGAGTTCTAGAAGAATCACTTCGATAAAAACGGTCAAATAGCTTAGGCAAATGCTCCGGTGTAATGCCAGAACCATTATCTCTTACACTTAGTTCCACACCACCTGAAGCAGTTTCCAAAGAAATTTGGATATCCCCCTTTTCAGGATCGGTATGCTGTACCGCGTTATGAAAGAGATTTAAAATAACTTGTTTCATCTTATCTTCGTCAAATCGACATTTCAAATCTACAGTAAGTCTTAAACTCACTTTACGGTTTCCCGCTAAAAACCTCAACTGCGGTGCCATTTCCTTAATGATCTCGTCCAACGCTCCCTCATTGAGCTGAACATTAGGGGATCGATCCAGCTTTGCTAGTAGAAGCAGATCTTGAACTAACTTTTTCATGCGTTCAGACTCTGCGTACATGCTCGTTAAGGATTTGTGCAACTTATCTGGTTGATTCATCGCACCACGAAGCAGCACCTCTAAGAACCCATGAATCGAGGTCAAAGGCGTGCGAAGCTCATGAGAGGCATCCGCAACAAAACGCCGCATCTGTTCTTTGGCCTCTTTTTCCGCTTCAAAGGAGGTTTCTAGCCTTTCGAGCATTCCATTAAAGGAGTCTGCCAATCGGTCGATTTCTACCTGCCCTTGTTCAATCGGCAAGCGTTCGGCAAGATTTCCAGCGTCGATTTGTTCTACTGTATCCACCATCTTCGACAAAGGGACCAACGTTTTTCTCAGTACGGGAATAAAAGCCAACAATCCTCCTATTAAAGCAAGCAATGAGATCAACAAAAACGTCAGTAGTTGCCGAGTTAAAATATCCCTCAAAGAGCTTGTACTCAAACTTACTTGAACTACTCCGAGCAATTGATCTCTCGCCTTAATGGACTGAAGAACGATCAATTGCTCGCTACCTGACCCTTGTTTTGAGACTTTATACGTGAGCTTGGACTTGGAACGCATGGCTTCTTGATAATCTCGTTCAGCTAATTTAGGAGGAGCTTCAGAATTTATGGAAGTATTCGAAAGAACTGAAAAGGTTCCATTCATATCATAGAAGACAATCGTGGAGTCCTGCAAGGCGAAAAAGGGAACACGACTGAAACCCTTACCCGATGGTTTCCCCTCTGAATGGCTTGGCATTTCATCTGGGATTTCCCACACCAATTTTTCCCACGCATCTGGAGGAATTGATAGAATCTGGCTTTGCACACTCAATGCTTTATTTTGATAGATAAACCCTCGCATGAAAACATATTGAACCAAGCCAATGATCACCAGTAAAAGTGCCATAAGCAATAACGTACGAGATAAGAGCTGAAAGCGCAGTGAGTTTGTTTTCATTACACGTCTACTCGATATCCCGCCCCACGCAAGGTGCGAATCAGACGGTGTTCTTTATCATTTAATTTTTCCCTGAGCGCCCGAATATACACTTCAACGATATTTTCATCCCCGCCAAAGTCATAACTCCATACCTTATCTAATATTTTCGCTTTGCTTAAGACCAAGCCATGATTAAGCACCAAGAATTTAAGCAGCTCATACTCGGTTGTCGAGAGTTCTAGAACCCTTTGCTCGTAAAGGATTTCTTTGCGCCGATCGTCGATTCGAAAGGCTCCTATCTCAACCTCCCCTAATAGATTAGGAAATTGATTCCGTATTCTAGCCTGAATACGGGCTAGCAATTCCTCAAAGCTAAACGGTTTCATCATGTAATCATCCGCTCCGAGCATTAGTCCTTTCACTCGGTCATCGACTTCGTCCTTTGCTGTGAGCATAATGATCGCTACATTCTCGGTCTTTTTGAGCATTCGACACACTTCAAATCCGTCCATACCAGGCATCATAACGTCAAGAATAATGATATGTGGCTGGAATTGCTTAGCAAGGGTTACCGCCATCATCCCGTCTTGAGCGGTTTGTACTTCATACCCTTCCTCTTGAAGACCCATCTCTAAAAATTGCAAAATATTCGGTTCATCATCGACCAATAGTACTTTAATGCCCTTTAATTTTTGCATATCACTTATCCCCTACCTATCTCCTACCTATTAGAAAAAACTGGCTTACTTTAAAAACCCAACCCATTTGAACCTTATTTAATTATGCAATTATAGGTTGAATACAAACTGAAAGAATGCTGAAAGTTTCCTGAATCATATACTGACAGGAAACCCAAGTCAATAAAACTGCTTACCCTAGACGTATTTTTCAGCAAACATTCAGGCAATCTTCAAGTGGAATTCAGCAAGCTTGCTTATAATGCCAATATACCATTTAAACAATGTCACGAGGAGAAATGAGGTGTGAACCCTGAACCAAGCCATCCAATATCGTCATGAGTTAAAATTCTTTATCAATTATCATCAATATTACACGCTCCGGCAGCGTCTGAAACACCTGATGCAACGCGATGAGCACGTCGGACCTACAGGAGAGTACCACATTCGCAGCTTATACTTTGATGACATCAATAACAAGGCTCTCGCTGAAAAATTAGGAGGGATACGTCAACGAAAGAAATATCGAATCCGCATCTACAATTTAGAAGATAAGGTGATTCACTTTGAAAAAAAGATTAAGAACGGTGACTATATTGCCAAAATCAAAGAGTCACTCACCAGAGAGATGGCAGACAATATCCTCGCTGGTGACTATCAGGAACTGAATAATCACAGCAAGCCGTTTTTGATGGAATTACACAACGAAATGACCCATCAATTGTTGCGTCCCAAGGTGATCGTGGACTATGTTAGAGAGCCCTACATTCATCCTCACGGCAATGTTCGCATTACCTTCGATAAAGATCTGAAAAGTGGTTTGCATCGTACGGATCTTTTCAGTCGGGATTTGAATATGGTTCAAGCCTTGTCAGAAAACCAAATTATCCTGGAGGTTAAATACGATGAGTATTTACCCAGCTCTATTCGCAATGTCTTGCAACTAGAGGGCTTACATCGTCAGTCCGCCTCCAAATATGTTATCTGTAGAAAGTTTATTAAATTGAATCTATGGGAGGATCAATAACCTATGAATACAGATCAAGCGCTTAATTTTATCGATATCATTAAAAAATCAGTCCTGAGTAATTTCGGTGCCGATATCTCTATCGTAAACACTCTTATCACGATGTCGGTTGCCTTCCTGATAGGCTTCTTCATCTATATACTCTACAAGCAGATTTTTAGCGGTGTCTTATATTCGAAGAGCTTTAATGTGACCTTAATTGGTATTACGATGGTTACCGCTATGATTATCATTGCCATCAATTCAAACCTTATCCTCTCCCTCGGTATGGTCGGAGCGCTCAGTATTGTACGTTTCAGAACCCCCATCAAAGACCCTACTGATTTGATTTTCATATTCTGGGGAGCCGCTGCTGGCATCGTGGTCGGCGCTGGTTTCTATTCCCTAGCTATTACTGCCTCCGTTATGATTGGTATAGTGATGTTTATCTTTATCAAAAAGGCCTCCTTTGAAACGCCCTATCTGCTCCTGGTGAATTGCTGCGGAGACGATAGTGAAAAAGACGTTCTCGGCCTGATACACACTCATACCAAACGGTATAACCTGAAACAAAAAAACGTATCGCAAGACAATATCGAATTAACTCTAGAAGTTCGGGTTAAAGACAAAGAAAGTAGCTTTGTTAACAACATCTCGGCAATTGTCGGCGTGAAAAATGCTGTGCTTATCAGCTACAGCGGTGATTTCGTATCATAATCGCTGGTGTTCATCAATCGATAAAATTTACGTTAAAGGGAGAATATTCATGAAAAAACCACTTGGGATTATCTTATCCCTGACGCTTTTAATAACCGGTACTATAGGTTGTGCTGCCACGAAAGAAGGCTCCAACCTGGAAAGCATAAGTACTGCCACTACCAGCGATATCAAGGCGGTTTCTGTAAAGTATGATAGCGACAATAATTATTTCAACTGGAAAAACAGCAGTTATAAGACGATTGGCTTAAATGGAAGCTCAGCCACAGTAAAAGGAGACGGTTTAGCCGTACAAGGCTCGGTTGTAACGATCTCCGCATCGGGTGTCTATGAGATTACTGGAACGTTAACGGACGGGAGTATTATTGTTGATGTGAATAAGGATATCGATAAAGAAACGGTCTTTCTCGTCTTAAACGAAGCAACGATCAAGAGTCAAACAAGCGCTCCTATCTATATTAAAGGCGCTAAAAAGACGGTCATACTCCTTGAGAATGGCACCGAAAATTCAGTAACTGGAGGAAGTAACACCCTTGTAAATGCTGATGGTGAACCGTCCGCTGCTATTTTCAGCAAGGCCGACCTTACCCTAACCGGTAGTGGCACATTAACGGTGACAGCTGATAATAACGATGGAATTACCAGCAAGGATGACTTAAAAATCACGGACGGTACGTTGATTGTCAACGCAAAGTCTGACGGAATAGTTGGTAAGGACATGGTTAGTGTTAAAAACGGAAGTATTACCATAACAGCTGGTAAAGACGGCATACGCTCTACCAATGAAACAGATGAGGGCAAGGGCAAGGGAAATGTCATTATCCAAAACGGAGAGTTCACGATTACTGCTGCAAACGATGCAATACAGGCAATAAAGCAAGTACAAATTGAGGATGGTAACTTCAATCTAAACTCCGGCGGTGGCTATCCCGGCAAGAGTATCAGTAGTGGCAACAATAACTTTGGTGGTCGTCCCGGTCAAAATGCCACCACTACCACTACAAATACCAATCCAACGAGTACAGAGAACGAGGAAAGCAAAAAAGGTTTAAAAGCAGGTCATAGTATTCTCATTAATGGTGGTAATATCAATATTTCATCCTATGAGGATGCCGTCCACAGCAACAATGATGTCGCCATAAATGGTGGTATCCTGACCTTACAAAGCGGTGATGATGGAGTACACGCGGACAATAATGTCCACATAGACAATGGCGAAATAACCATTAAGAACTCCTATGAGGGTTTGGAGGGTACCAATATTACTGTAAATGGGGGGAAAGTTATTGCTACCTCTACAGATGACGGAATTAATGTTAATAGCAAGGAGGGTGTTTTGACTATAACTGGCGGCGAAGTTGCTTTAAACGCAAATGGTGACGGACTGGATTCCAACGGGAGTGTAAACATGACAGGGGGTACTGTCTATGTTGATGGCCCAACGGCAAATAATAATGGTGCGCTTGATTATGACGGTGGCTTTACAATAAGCGGAGGAACTCTCGTAGCATCCGGCAGTTCTGGAATGGCTCAAGCTCCCAGCACTAATTCACAACTGTCTATCCTGATGACTTACACATCTTCACAAGCTGCAGGAAGTACCATAATCCTTAAAGATAAGGATGGAACTATTGTTGCAACCTATACACCCTCAAAACAATATAGTACGGTTGCAATTTCGTCTCCTAAATTATTGGCGGGCTCTACCTATACGCTTTATAGCGGAAACACCAAACTAGTTGATGTAACACTTTCGGACTCGCTTACCTATCTTTCGGAATCGGGTGTAACCACTAAACCGCAAAATACAGGCCCCGGTGGTGGTGGCGGTGGCTTTGGCAAGCGACCCGATGGGGATGGGAATATGCCTTCTAGGGAAGGCATGATGCCGCCTGTTGATGGTATGATGCCACCCGGCGATGACCAACGCCCACAAGAAATGCAGTGAGAAACTGTTAGTTAAATGGTCATGACTCATGACTATTATTAATCTAATCATACGACTTTCTCGCTATTCACCCCAAAGGGGATCCGGCACCAATTTGCCTGATCCCCTTTTTATTATCATTTATAGATACGCTCATCCGTTATTTTCAGCATTATTCTGACGGTTGAAAACACAGCTGGTTCCGTCCCGTCGCCCAAAGCACTTACTACAAGAAATGCATTTTGCGTGGTCCAGATCGCCATCTTGCCAACGGTTAATGAGATTGCTCTCCCTTATTAGCGGTCGAGAAAGGGCAAAGTATTTAATCGGAGTTTGATTCAAAATCTCCGTCAGTGATCCAAATTCACGATTACCACCTACTAAGATGACCGGAACATTAATTTCTTGCGCTATTTCAGCGGCATAAGACTTGAAATATGATTCCTGTTCCAGGGTTATTTTTCTTGATGGCCCCTCGTTACGCCGCGACGAGAAACTACCCCCACTTACTTCAATTGCATCTACTCCTAATTTCACCAATTCTTTGCATACGTATTTGCACTCTTCGAAAGTCATCCCTTGATCCATATAATCTTCGCTATTGATTTTAATCAGAACCGGATAGTCCGGACCAACCTTTTCCCGGATTGCTTTATACGTTTCCATGACCATTCTTGCTCTATTCTCAATGCTGCCACCATAGCCATCAGTTCTGCGGTTATAATTGGGCGTCAAAAATTTACTTAATAGATATCCATGAGCAACGTGCATCTGAACTCCATCAAACCCCGCCTTCTTTGCTCGAAGCGCTGCATCGGCAAAAGCTGTTTGAACAAGGAGAATCTCTTGAGGTGTCATTTCATCCGGGGTAGTTTTGTAACCCAAATCTTCGACGGAGCTTGGTCCCCACATCACCTTGCCGCTTGAAGTTTGGGATCCGAGGCAAACGAGTTGCAGGATAATATTAGCATGGTAACGATGACTCATCTCGCTCAACTTCTTATAGCCGTCAATGAATGAATCATCGTAGATAGCCATTTGGCATGGAATGGGCTGCTCTATATCAGTTACAGTCGTAAGACCCGTGATAATAGTCCCGACTCCCCCCTTTGCTAAATTCTCATAGACCTGAAATAACGCTTCCGTCATGTGCCCGCGTTCATCGGCTAAACCATCATAAGTTGCTGAACGGAAAAATCGGTTTTTTAGCTTGATTCCGGAAAACTGTGTTTGGTCGAATAAAGATTTCATTCTACTTCCACTCCCTTATTTACTTTGATCAACTGGTTCTGACACTCTTCTAAGAATTCTAAAATCATAAAGCATCTTGTATCACAATAAATAGCTAGTAGGCCTTCCCACGGGGAATCAAAGAGTAATCGTCTTTGTACCCTCGGTTTATGTCGGCTGTTTTCCATTTTCCACAAAAACCACCTCTACCAATATCATATCAGTAGAGGTGGTTCAGTTCTATCTTTTTTATTCGCTTTGTTTAATCTTCTTACTCGTGTTCAAACTTTTTAATACAGTTCAAACATTTTTACAACGACACAGCTGCTGTTTATAGGAAATAAAGTTGTTAAAAATGATGGGCTGTATTAAGCATTCTTACAGAAATAACAAAAAGGAACCGGAAAAAAAAGTTAGCAGATTGCAAATTCAGAAAAACTTATCAAGTATTATTAGGGAAAAAAAGTTATTCAAAACACTCTTTTTCTGAGGTACATATAAGAGCTTCATCCCTAGTTCTTTGGGAGTCTTACCATAAAACTCTTTTACGGTCATTCTTATGACCTCCTTAATGTGTTCCTTTGTATAATTAAACTGAATGAAATCATCAATTTTGAAACATACTCCAATCTCTGTTATGTTTTTTGATAATCTGCATAAATATTTCCAGAAAGCGAATAATCAGAGAATAATGCATACTGCCCCAGTACAGTTTCAAACGAAGATTCATTTAAGAAGATTATCTTATCTGTAACTACTTCAAACGCTAGCGTTAGGAATTTTGTTTTGTTGTATAGGAAAGGAGGAGTTACATTGCGGTCGATAATAAAGTTAACAATAAGTGGTGATGTGTTTTTTTTCGAAGATAACGGATTTACTCAAGAGCAGAAAAACAATCTGCAAAATATGGCCGACATTGTATCTCAAAAAAAACTACAACAAAAAATCTCAAGTGAAAAAGAACTTTGTTTATGGTTCATAAACGAAGTAAAAGCTAATTTGGGAATCAATCTAGAGCAAGTTAAAGTTTCTTTCGTGGTAAGGATCAATTTCTAATTCCAAACCGAAAAAATAGAGTGACACAAAGGTTCTATTTATTAAAAGCTACCGTTGTGTCACTCTAATTATTTAAGAGGATTAATATTTCAACTATACTTTATCTATATCTAGCTCAAATGCTTCTTGAAGAATCTGGTTAGAGAACTTTCTGTATTGACTAGATGTATAAGTAAAGATAGCTTTTGAAAAATCAATATTTAAGTTTTTTAATTTTGCATCGTAAAAATCAAAATCTTGTATTCCATTACTTTCTAGCTGACGCGTAAAAGCAATAATAAAACCATTTATTGACGTTACAGACAAAATTTTTGAATCAGTGGCTTCCCACGCATCGCGGAAATTCTTTTTTACTGCGGAAAAGTATAGTCTCAGTTGATTTGCACAAAAAACAATATAAGCTTCTAAAGCATCATCCTCTTTTGCTAACAGAGCCTTTTTATCTCCATTCCAATACGTAAATAAGCTTACCTTACCGTCGGCTCATAGGCAGATTTTTTATTCTCCCGCCCTTTATCAACGATTATGCATAAGGTTGGTTCTTCGGGTTTCACCTTCTCTAAGGTAACTTTTGGCTTCACCTTCTTTGCATCACTCTGTTCACTTTTCTTCTCTTGGATATCCATAATCAATTTTAGAGATGCTTTAACAATTTCTGAAACACTCATCTCATTCTTTGAGCTGCTTAAAACTTTTTCAAGTGCAATTAAAGCTAAATCCTCATCAACTTCCAACTGCAGAAGTTGCATTAAAGCTTGTTCTTTTGCGCTGCGCTGTTCACCTAGTTTCTGCTTCTCTTGATTCATTTTCAGAGACTTTATGGCATCCCATTGAGCCAGAGGGGAGTTATTCTCAAAGAATCTTTGAAGATCAATATCCGTTGGCCGTATATCGTCATACTTAGCTATTTCCAGCGTGTTTCCAGACTTTAAGGCTTCCAACATAGGCTTAACAAGCCTTAAATTTTCCTTCGCGATTTTCCTAATAAGTTCAGAACTAACTTTCTCGATGCCGGTGCTTATAGCTTTCAGTTGTCCCATAATAAACAGCTTAATAGCTATATCCACGATGCCCTGACTTTCTTCGTAAAGAGTATTCTTTAATTCCTTGCTCAGAGGGATAATTTCCTTTGTCCATTGATATCTCATCATTCCATCAATGAGAATATCCCATTCTTCATCATTGTCGAGGATATCCCATGTTAGATCACCTTGCTGTCCCGATCCACGACGAGCCTGCCTGAAAGCGGCCTGGAGAATGGGCCTTGCTTTGTATGTCCCTACTAACACTACGGGGATTCCGATAGTGTTAACCAAACTGACAAAGAAGTTTAGCATTTTTTCAGCTCCGCCGCTTTTTGGGAGGCTGAGATGTTGGATTTCATCTATGATAAGAACCCCTATGCAATGGAGGCTAGCTAACTGAGCCATGCGCGGAATCAAAATATCTGTGGAGACGCCCCTGGATGTCCCAAATTTTTCGTAGTAGTTTGTTCCAAGAAGCTCATCAATTTTGGTGAAGAAATTAATACATAAGGCTTTTAACGACCCATCATGAGGGCAGTCCAGTTTCAGCCAGGGAATTTGGTAAAGATTTAAGGGCTGACCGTTGTATTCGGAATGAACAATTAATTTGGGATAGGGAGCTAAAACATGTTCAATCGCCTTTGTCTTGCCTATCCCTGAAATGCCAATCATCGTAAATCCAGAAGCACTGGTCAGCACTTCTGGGTTAAATATTTCGGGATACTTCTTGTTCTTAATCATCTGGTATCCCTGTTGGAGAAGCATAGCATAGTTTTTTCCCAAAGGATTGCGAGCAATATAACCCTGTCTTATAGCGGTGGAAAGGCGGCTTTCCAAGTCGAAATGTTTCAATCGCGGCTGGAAGTAACGTGTTATTCTCATAACGCAGTGATAGCGAATATGCGGAGGAAGTTTCCTTTCATCTTCATCATACAAAGGATAACTGCTCAAAACATCGAAAAGCTCCTCTTCAGAAAAAATATCTGGAAGGGCCTCGATAAGGGGATTACCCTTATAATCCGGTACAGCTTGCTCAGTATATTTGGCTAATGCCGCCTGCCCTAAAACTGTGTCCTTATTCAGATTTTTTTCGTCCATAAATTTTCTCCTGCTGTTTTCTTCTAAAAAGCTCAGCTTTGGAAATCCCTATATTCTCTGTTGTTTCATCGGATAATGGGACAACAGGCGCTGGATTATTGTTGTTCAGCCTATTCTTTTCAGGAGCTAAAACAAAGGCTTCCTTTTTTCGTTCCCCAGCTTTTTCGATTTTGCGTTTTGTCTTTATATTCTTAACTCGTGCTGTATTGCTTGACAACTTGTCCTTCTCTGGAGCCATTCCTTCAGCGATTTTAATAATAGAATCAATATCCATATTAAGATCAACCCTCTGCTGCAATTGGGCTTGATTCAGCTTTTGGCTGGTGAATCTTTCATATTCGCGCTTATAGACCACTTCATCATAGGATTTGTTGCTATAGGCTTCTTCTGAACCCAGCAAAGTACAGATTTGATAGCTTCTGCCGCCAGGTTCCCTCAAATAAATATAGTTAATGTTTCTCGGATCATAAGAAATATCCTCAACCCACGATCCTTTTAAGCGTGCCTGTTCAAACCACATTTCCTTAATAGCCCGTTCCGTAGTAAACCGCATGCCCTGGAACACAATGCCCTTTTCTGTCACTGAGGCTTTACCTGAAGGCATGAGGTTAAGTTTAACAATATCCTCTGGGAAATAACGAAGCTCGCCTGACCGGTTGGCAATACCCCAATTCCAAAGCTCCCACGGAATAGCAGGGACATCGTCTTCGATCATCATTTCACCACGCTGGTAATGCTTCATAAGAGTTCGATTGTGATTAAGCACGCAGCGAATCATAATCTGCGTAAATTGATAAATATCCAGTTTAGCATCGAGTCTATAATCTTTTCCGCCTCGTTCTTTAAAATCAGGCAGTACTGCGCCGGGAAGAAGAGGCTTAACTCGAGTATTGGTCAGTCGGAAATATTGCTCGACAATTCCCTTGATATCCGCTCTATAAGTGTCTGTTACAAAAAGCTGAACAGCACCAAACATAAGTTCTTTAAAAATAATTACACCCCTATCCATGGTGTGGTAAAATTAAGGTGACAAAACCAAAATTATCACACAGGAAGAGGTGTAAACCTTGCATATACAGATAGACATGTTCTCTTGAGTAAACACAGGCGTTACCGCCCATGCTCCTCGACGGAACCGTACGTGCGTAGAGTAGGCACCCAGCGAGTTGCTATCCTAAAATAGTACTTTTCCAGATGCCCCTCTCAGAACGGAGCGTGCAAGTTTCCTGTGCACTCCGCTCGCCAGTGATTAACTGTCAGCCGACATTAGCGTTTATAAATCTCTTACCGTCATATTTACTTGAGTGGATTTTGGTGTGGCATTCGAGACATACTGCGAGTGTTTTTCTTCTCA
>NZ_JUEE01000110.1:0-7972 GCF_000802135.1 Desulfosporosinus sp. BICA1-9 | reverse complement strand
ATGGCCCAAATCAACCGAAGTGTTATGACCAGCGACATAGTCATTTATCTCAACCCTATAGTCTTTGGGCAGTTCAGCGCTAATATCAAAAATGCTATCGATAGATCCTTACCTAATATGTTACCGTTTTTTGAAATAAGGCCAGACGGTTCAACGATGCATCCGCCTAGGTATGACACATACCCCAAGTCGATTATTATTGGCTACGGAGACGGGCTTTCCGATGAAGATAAACAGCTGTTTATTGACATTACAAAAAAACATCGTAGAAATATTGAAGTTCTCATCTGTCACGAAACAACCGAAACCATCATTGAGGCCTTCAATGAAATGGAGCTTGGAAGGGTGGATAACCTATTATGAAAAATATTGTTTTAATCAGTGCCAGCCCTAAGATCAACGAACAATCTGTCTCAAAGAAATTTTTAGATATGGCGGCTAACAGACTTGATGCCAATGCTTTCAATAAAACATTTATAGACGTCAGAAAAAGCATTCCAAACCATCAATGCGAGGCTTTCGAAACACTTTCCAAGGCAGACGTGATTATTATTTCATTTCCTCTCTACTTTTTTTGTTTGCCGGGTATTTTGACACAGTTTTTACAAGATTACTACCATTACTATACTGAACATAAAGTGGTAAGTAACAAGGTCAAAGTGTTTGCGATTGTTAACTGCGGGTTTCCCGAACCAGAAATAAATCTTGAGGCAGTCAGAGTGATCAAGAGCTTTAGCCAACATATCAATGCAGAGTTCTGTTTTGGCGTGCTGATCGGAGCAGGCCCCATGATGTTTGCCGCCAAAGACGCACCTTTTATGAAGAAACCCATTCAAAAGCTTCAGGATGCCTTTTCAGCAATTGCAGAAAACATCAAACATGAGCAGGTTACCAGGACGGATAATATCTATATTAGCCTTAATTTCCTATACTATAGATGCATCTTCCTTTTCTTTGGCGATAGAGGCTGGGTTACAATGGCTCGCAAAAACGGCTTAAAAAAAATCGAGCTTTATAGGAAACCATACTGTTAAACGAATAATCCTCTTCAATAGTCGAACAAGGTGGTGCTTCGCGTCAAGCGCACGGCATATGCCTTGTTCTTTTTTATACTAGTCAGAAAGTATAACTTTCAGTTGTATAATTTCTGGAAGGTTCCTTCTCACCATCCATGGCTTCTGGGACACTCGACCATCCATGGTCAGCGCATAAATGCAACTAAGTCGACCGCCTGCGCCTGAAGTCTTGGCGCTAACCAAGTTTTCTATATCGGCTCAGCGAGTGAATTGCATTTTAACTCTCTTCTTCATTACAAACTCCGGTAAGGCTCTTCAACCGGTTGCTTTGACGAAGTTCCGTAAGCCCTAATATGTTACATCTCTTAGGAATAAGCCTTTTGCTTGGGCTAAGGGTCCTGCTTCCCATCGTTTCTTTTCATTTAATATTTTTTCAACTTCTTTTGGTTTAAGATTACCTTTACCTACTTCGATAAGCGTTCCGACAATGATTCTCACCATATTCCATAAGAAGCCGTTCCCATTAACCTCTATGTCTAAAAGTCCATCCTTTTCTATTATATTAATGAAATTGATCGTTCTGATCGTCGATTTGTCACTGTTTTTTATGTTCGTAAAACTTTGGAAATCATGACTGCCAATTAAGACCTCCGAAGCATTTCTCATTTCGCTTAAATCAAGTTTCTCCGCAAGATGATATGTATACTTTCTATTAAATACATCCCTAAATTTTTGGTTATTAATTCTATAGACGTAGGTTTTCGACTTAACATTATATCTGGCATGAAATCGCTCAGGTACCTCTTCGATAGATTTAACCCCTATATCCTCAGGTAAATACTCATATAAATAATCCAAGATAGTGTCGGTAGTAAACGGAGATTTTGTATGGAAATTTGCGATATAATTTTCTGCATGTACCCCTGAATCCGTTCTTCCACAACCCACTATCTGAATTGCTTCTCCTGTCATTTTAGATAAGACAGCTTCGATTTTTCCTTGTATCGTCAGATCCGTCTCTTTTTGTTTTTGCCATCCTTTATATTTGAAACCGTCATAGCTTATAGTCATTTTTAAATTTCTCATATGTGCCTATGTGCCACCTTTTATTTATTTATGTTCCCATAACCATGTATGCATACATGTTAGTATACTACAATAATGTTCCAAGAGAAATTTTAAGTGAGGTTTAATAGTTTTTTTGTTTTGTAATAGTCTCGCCATAGAAACCCAAAATCATCCAATCAAGCTCATTTTATTCTTATTGAAGTATTCACTTTCTACGTCTGCAATCCATCATGACGTTATGATTTAGGATCTTTTCAGAAAGTTCTTGTTTAGAGATAGAAGAGTCTCCAGCAGATGAGTCTAATTTTTCCGTCCCAGGAGGCACAAAACGATCGTTTTCTTTGCTGGTTTGATCGAGATAGCCTGAGTTTTTAAGGACAATGTATGCGGCTCTAAGCTTCCGGGGCAAAAAGTAAAGGCCATCAATCTTTAAAGGCTTTCCTGCACCAGGAAGGCTTTTGGAATCACCTCTCGCTATGGCTTCTAGAATTCTCCGTTCCGTGAGAATACTAAAGACATCCTTCATGTTGCTACCCCCTCACAATTACAAATTTATTTGTTTTTGTATTATATGATGAACAACATGTGTTAGGCATTGTACTGCAGGTTGACTGTTCATAAAACTTATTCTATTCTGGTATGATTTTACACAAAAAACCAAGAAAAAAAGGCTATACTACCCATATCTAACGCCAAAGCTTTTGACTAAAAAATGATTCAAATATTGTAAGGTTATGTAGTAGAAAGATTACGGAGGTTTAAGAGTAGGACTCTTAAAAGAATGCTATGATACCACTGTAACCTTAAAAAGCTTTAAGAATATGTTTGTTGAGGAGATATTTATGCTTGATCTTTGTTTGTTAGGAACAGGGGATATGATGCCGTTGCCGGACAGATGGCTGTCATCCCTGCTGATAAGGTATCACGGACGAATGATTCTCATAGATTGTGGTGAAGGAACTCAAATCCCGCTGAGAATGACCAAATGGGGTTTCAAAACTATTGATGCTATTTTATTCACCCATTATCATGCCGATCATGTAGCGGGATTACCTGGACTGCTTCTCACAATAGGTAACTCAGGAAGGGAAGAACCCTTAACCTTAATGGGGCCTCCAGGCATAAAAGAAATCGTTGAAGGTATGATTGTCATTTCACCTGAATTACCTTATGAGTTGACCTTAATTGAACTATCAAACCTTGAAACTACCGAAACATCCATTAGCAATCTTGATATTAAGAGTATACCTGTTGATCACACTCTTCCTTGCTTATCCTATTGCATCGAACTTAAAAGGTGGGGTAAATTTGATGTTGAACGTGCTAAGGAACTAAGCATACCTGTAAACTATTGGAATAGTCTTCAGAAAGGTATGATGATTACCCTTGAAGGCAAGGTTGTAAACCCCGAAATGGTTGTAGGTGAAATGAGGAAAGGGATTAAAGTTTGCTATTGTACTGATACAAGGCCGACAGAAGACTTAATCGATTTTATTAATCACTCAGACCTCTTTATTTGTGAAGGGATGTATGGAAATGAGGACAACTTGGGCAAAGTTGTCCAGAAAAAGCATATGATGTTTTCTGAAGCTGGATTACTTGCAAAACAAGGCAGAACAAAGGAGCTCTGGCTCACTCACTATAGTCCGTCCTTAACAGAGCCAGAGGAATATATTGAGACTGTAAGAACAATTTTTACAAATAGTATAGCAGGAAGGGATTTGCTTATTAAGACTATAAAGTATACCGACTAAAATAATAAAATCTTTTTAATAATTATAGACCTTTCACCATACCCTCTTAAGTTCATTTAAGAACTCCTTCGGGATCGTTTGACCTTAGCAGTAATCCAAACATAAAACGCAGCGCCTTCCAATTTAGGAAGGCGCTGCGTTTTATGTTTTCTGGAGATTTTTAGTCAATGTTCATTTGCTCCTCTAATTTTCTACATTGTCCATAACTTGAACACCTAAAACTTTTGTAGGTTCGTCATTATACATTCTCATTTTCAAGCATATATTTTACCCTCGCTTATACAATGACTAATAGGAGCTATTGGATGATAGTTCATACTTCTTCACTGAAAAAATCAGTACTCCAACTGAGAACTGATGTTGCTATAACGCTTGGCGAGAATGGACGGAATCTGATTCATGGGGGTGTAATAATTATAGATAATTCAAGACTCATCCAAACCTCAGTTAATACATTTACCTATAATTACAAGGATAAACTATCTTTCGTCTCAACTTTAAAAGAACTCACTAACATGAAAAAAGTTCTCTTCACCTGTATCGGCACGGATCGGGCAACGGGTGACTGTCTGGGACCACTGGTTGGGACAAATTTAAAGCGGCTGGGTTATACGGTATTAGGGACACTGGATGAACCTCTACACGCCCAAAACCTGATTCAAGAACTTAAAAAGGCTTCGAACCTATATAATCCCGATATAGTCCTGGCAATTGATGCCTGTCTAGGTAAACTTGAAGATATCGGTAAGATCACCCTGTCCAACTCCCCTTTAACGCCAGGAGCAGCAGTACATAAGGATTTGCCCACAGTAGGTGATATTTCAATTATGGGGATCGTCAATTTAGGTGGCTTTTTTGAGCTTCAGGTTCTGCAGTGCACCCGCCTTCATACGGTGATGAAGCTTGCCTCAGATATCACGCATCTAATTTGGCGGGCAGTCCCTGCCTCTCGTAGGGATTCTTCAGTCAATAACAGAAATAACCAGAGTCAGTGCTCCTAGAGTTACCGGCCCGTACCGTTTTCAATAACAAGGATTTTGGTATTCTACACTAAGCAAATTAATAAAAATAATAGTACAACAACAGTTATAATCACCGCATTATAGCTGTTTGAATTTTAGGAACGCTGTAGGGATGGTGCCCGTTAACCTTTCCTGTTTCGCCGTTGACGAAGTCATTGTAGGTTGTAGAAGTGGGAGTCTCTCGATTGGATAATGTTGAGGGGGTTAAAACTGGTTCTCTTCAGAATTCACGATAAATTCATTGAGATTTATAAGCTTTCTTTTTTCCCTATTGCCTTTTGTCGTGTTAACAATGCCTTTTTCATCTGCTTTTTTAATGATGTAATCTCCCGTGAGTAAGTTATAATCTTCCTCATCAGCGTCATCTTTTGTAGTGGTACCTGTAAAGTATGAACCAAGTGTCGCCCCAATTAAGTACCAACCATCATCTTGAAATCTAAATCTATATTGTTTGTACCATCTCCAATTACTTCCACCATAAAAACTTAATAGAATTGAACCTCTATCAACGGAAATGGTTTCAAAAGGATCTCCAAATACTCCACCTTCGTTTGCTCTCATAATCGCAGTAGCTGTCTTAACAGTCAATGTATACGATTTATCCTTGTCTTGAACAAGAACAAAGAGAATTCGTGGAAACGAACTATCTTCATCATCGTCTTTCTCAATTACAGCTATAATGTCGGGCAAAGAATCCATGTTCAAATCCCCTTCAGCGGAACTCTTGATGTTCCACCCCTCCGGAATAAAGCCTTCTAAATCCTTACCCTTCATGATGGGAAGCTTCGGAGTATTGTCATTAGTAACTTCCTTTTGAGCAATTTTTAAATTGCTTTCTGCAATAATAAATTCATTGACTTTTCCAGATATAGTCTTCCATTCAATTTTTTCCGATGGTATCCCATCTGGTAAATATGTTTGTATGACAATCGTTTTATTGGTTAGTGTCTCAAACTTATTAATAACTCTTGTCTCTATCAATTCACTTTGTCTGTCGTCCCATTTTAATTCTACATGCTTAAAATCCTTAATCTCTCCTTCTACAACAACTTCAACAAATTCTCCCTTCAGTAAGCCATTGAGTATTACTGTATTTTTATCCTTTAACGAAGCCGGTTCTTCATAATATGTCTTTATTGCAACATTAGATTTTATTCCGTTTTGAATATCCTCTTTGCTTTCAAAAATATTATTCCCTTGATGCTGAGTCTCTTGTTCATTATTCGTTTGATTTTGAGT
This sequence comes from Desulfosporosinus sp. BICA1-9, assembly GCF_000802135.1. Lineage (NCBI taxonomy): Bacteria > Bacillati > Bacillota > Clostridia > Eubacteriales > Desulfitobacteriaceae > Desulfosporosinus > Desulfosporosinus sp. BICA1-9. The sequence goes on along the minus strand of NZ_JUEE01000110.1, from coordinate 1,873 downwards.
GGGTACGCTGTCAGGATCATTGCTTTTTAAACTATTGTTTGAGCATCCCACAATTAATAATGAAAACAATAATAATGCGGCTATTGTTTTTCTCATAGATTTTAGACCTACTTTCATTTAATTGGGTGCCCACAGGTTCATTGAATGAACAAATTACAGTTGAACCCAGATCGATCTTATTTTCTCATGAAAAAATGGAAAGGTTCTTTTTCCTCACCTTTATATCATCAAGTTTCACTATATTTCTTTTATGATAAACCGCTCCATACCGGTCAGCCTGATTATCACAAATCATAGCATAAGTTGGAAGTGGATTAAAGCCCAATACTTCAAACCGGACAAAACAGGGCAGAGCAGAAACAAGTGGATTTTGACAGACCCGGATACTGGCAACCAACTCAAGAAAATGGCATGGACGCCCATTGTCAGGCACCAACAGATCAAGTACAACTATTCCCCATATGATGTCACTCTCAAAGAATATTTTGCAAATAGAGACCAACGGGAAAGGTACTCTATTTGCAAATTTGGCTGTTTTGAGATTTACTAAGCTAGCTTAGTAAATCTCAAAAACGGCAATTTTTAATCATTTCCTCGGACACGGTCTCCACGACGTCCTTCCATCGATTGACCGGCTCCTTCCCCAGTTCCGCTTGCACCGTCTCCGCTAAACGGTTTGACTGTCAAGGCAGCATTGTTTAACCTGTCGGACCGCTTCCGCTACCTGATCGGCATAGTGATTTTGTTCCAATATTTCAGCCGCAATCTCTTGGCCGAGTTTATCATGCAGGCTGTGCTCCAGGCTCTCCTGCATGATATTAGCGGGCGGTATTACTTTGCCTTTATCGTTACTGACCTTACTTTGCAATCCTCACCAAAGCCAAAAGAGGACTTTTCAAAGTAATGGTCTCACGTTCTTTAGGATTAGGCATGAAAAAAGCTCCTCCGAGGAGAAGCTTTAAATGTCATATGGTGGGTTTGAGAGGACTCGAACCTCCGACCCCCGCGATGTCAACGCGGTACTCTAACCAGCTGAGCTACAAACCCATATGGTGCCGATGACCGGAATCGAACCGGTACGGGGATTAATCCGCGGGATTTTAAGTCCCGTGCGTCTGCCAGTTACGCCACATCGGCATGAATCGTTTGGAGGCGGCACTCAGATTTGAACTGAGGAATAGAGGTTTTGCAGACCTCTGCCTTACCACTTGGCTCTGCCTTACCACTTGGCTATGCCGCCAAGAAAATGAAAGTGGAGCGGGAGACGAGATTCGAACTCGCGACTTTCACCTTGGGAAGGTGACACTCTACCACTGAGTTACGCCCGCAAATTAATTGGTGGGCCATCCGCGACTCGAACGCGGGACACCCTGATTAAAAGTCAGGTGCTCTAGCCGACTGAGCTAATGGCCCATAATTTGGTGGGCAGGGATGGATTCGAACCATCGTACCTCGCGGAACAGATTTACAGTCTGTCGCCTTTAACCACTCGGCCACCTACCCATGTTAAACGTTTTGGCTTTATTCGATTCCATACAACGAAATCCCTCCTCCATATTCCGTCATCCTTTCGGACTTCGGGCATCGGATTTCGGACCTCGATCATCTGGTCTCTCAAAACTAAACAACAGCTCTTACCAATGAGTTGCCGATCCCTCGGCATGAGTCTTTCGACTCTAATGATCTCTCTTCGAACTTGCGTTCTCTGAAAGAATCGACCATTAGGATAAAACCAGAGATTCTTCGATGTTTTAGCACTCGTTTCCATCGTGCCTCGTGCATCGAGCTTCGAACCTCGATTTGGTTCTCCTTAGAAAGGAGGTGATCCAGCCGCACCTTCCGATACGGCTACCTTGTTACGACTTCACCCCAA
>NZ_JUEE01000109.1:0-7163 GCF_000802135.1 Desulfosporosinus sp. BICA1-9 | reverse complement strand
GTATATCACTTATAAGAATAAAGTTTACGATCTGCTGAATGTGTGGCTTAAGGACGAGACGTGGAGCAGGCAAGCTCGTCCCGGCGGAGATGCGTAGTAAGGAATGGTGGCTGATGAAGAGGAGATATGTTTTCCCGGCCATTATTGAGCGGGATAAAATAAGCGGCAACTATACGGTTGTTTTCCCGGACCTGCCGGGCTGCGCCTTCGTAGGGGAAGATTTTATCCAGGCTTATTACTGGGCCGGGCCCAGGCTGGGGTTTCATTTATATATGATGGACAGAGAGCATGAGCACATCCCCGAAGCTTCGGATACTTCAGGCTGGGAAATCGCGGCGGACGCTGTCGTTGTAAACACAAGAAAGTCTGTAAAAGAGGCATAGTCTCTAGGAGTTTGCATTAATGCAAATTCCTATTTTTTGGTGCGGCACGCATTACCTAGATGAAAATATTATAAAAATATTTATTGACAATTGGAATAATTGACTATAATATTGAATAAATATTCAATGAATAGAGGCTCAACAAAATGGGAGTTCGTGAAGAACAAAAAGAAAAACGTCGGAAAGAAATTCTAGTGGCAGGGCTAGATATATTTATTCGAAAGGGATATGCATCAACAAAAATCAGCGACATTGCAGAGCAGGTTGGTATGAGCGTGGGACTTTTGTTTCATTATTTTGAATCAAAAGTAAAGCTGTATGAAGAATTGATAACAATCGGCATTTCAGGACCAATGAGCGTTATGGCTCACACAGATATGGAGCCGATTAAGTTTTTAGAATGTACGGCAAAACAGATTTTCCACTATGTCCAGACGGAATCGCTTACTGCTAAGATGTTCGTATTGATGAGTCAGGCGTATTATAACGAAGCAGCTCCACAAAGTATTAAAGACAAGTTACGTGATTTTGATATTTATACGCCGACAACTCTGTTGATTCAAAAAGGTCAGACAAATGGCACAATTCGTGAGGGTGATCCTTACGCACTGGCAATAGCTTATTGGTGCGCCATTCAAGGCATTGCAGAACAAATAGCGCTGAATCCTGATACACCCTGTCCTGAAAGTGATTGGATTATAGATATTGTAAGGAGGAAATGAGCATGAAGAAAATAATTGTTGTGGGTGCTGGAATTGCCGGGCTTACAGCAGGTATTTACGCACTTCAAAGCGGATTTGATGTTACAATTTACGAAAGTCATACCATACCGGGAGGTGCTTCCACAAGCTGGCGAAGAAAGGGGTATTTATTCGAGGGCGGAATGCACTGGTTGACAGGTTCGTCACCCAAAACCCCACTTAATAAGCTTTGGCGTGAAGTGGGTGCATTGGATGATGGGGTTACTATTTATAACCGTGATCCTTTTATGGCCTTTGAATATGACGGACAGACGGCATACTTATATCGAGATATAGATAAGTTGCGCCAGCACTTTTTAGAGATTTCACCGGCTGATGAAAAAGAAATAATCAAATTCTGCAAGGATATAAAAAAATTCAAAAAGGTAGTTATGCCTATTTCGGATATTAAGAACGTTAAAGTTAAGAATAAATCTTCTCTTGGCTTATCGGCACTTTGGGGCATGATTCCAGCTTTTTCCAGAATGTCCTTTTATGCAAATCAAACATCAAAGGAATTTGCAGAGCGGTTTAAAAGTCCTCTTTTACAGAGCCTTCTTAAGAATATAGCGGGTTCTGATTACAATGCCACTGCAATGGCTTTTACTATGGCAACGCTCACTTCCGGAGACGGAGGTTATCCTGAGGGCGGCTCACTTCGCATGGCAGGTCGTATGGCTAAGCGTTTTGAAGCGTTAGGAGGCACGATACAATACGGCAAAGTTGTAAGTAAAGTATCGGTTCAAAATGGCGTTGCTTGCGGAGTAATCATAAACGATGAACACGTAAAGGCAGATGCTGTGATCGTGACTCAGGATACACTCGTTGCCATCGACACCTTGTTTGACGCTCCCATTCAGGAGCCGTGGGCACAAAAGATGCGTAATAGCATAAAACCTGTACTGAATACCTTTATTAGTGTGGGTGTGGAGGCAGATTTATCCGATATGCCAGAAAGTTTAATATTCATCACTGGTGAGCCTCTTTTGTGTGGTGGTGTGCCAGAATACACTATTGGTATTAATAATTATGCAGGTTATAAGGGATATGCACCGGAAGGATGTACCGCTATGACTTCTATAATCACGGGAGACAGCTATGATTTCTGGAAAGCCTGTAAGGTAAATGGTACCTATGAAGTAGAAAAACAAAAGCTGGCAGAGGCATTTACCCACATATTGGCGAAAAAATATCCTCAGACAACTGGAAAAATAGCCGTTTGGGATGTAGCAACACCGCTGACTTATGAACGGTATTTACATTCATATAAAGGCTCGTGGATGTCAATTATGGGCAAAGGGAGCAAAATGGAAAGCTATCCATCTAAACCCGAAAGCATAAAAAATGTTTATTTTGCAGGTCAGCGCATTATGATTCCCGGAGGACTGCCGGTAGCGGCAGAAACTGGGCGAAAGGCAGTTCAATACTTATGCAGAGACACAGATACGGTGTTTCAGGGGAATATTTAAATCTCTACCAAGATTAGCTGCTTTTCTGTTTTTCGCAAGGATTATTACCATTTTCCAAAATGTTCTTCAATACTTCCCAACATACTCTCTAAAATGATAGACTCACCTGTCTCTGTTTCAATTCTTCCAAAAAAATGTCCAATCATCTGATGCACTTCGGATTTTAGGATAATGAGGTTTGATTTTGCAATTCTTTCGTAAAAAGGTACGAATTTTAACTCAACTCTGTTGGTTATTGCTGACTTTAAAATCCAGGGTTTTTTGAGATCGCTACCGTCATAATCGAAAATTATATCCTCGCTTAATTTGGTTAGTTTACCGTCCACAACAATGCCGTTCTCAGTCATGCCGGTTCCGTCTGTCCATTTAGCCCCAAAATTCAGCCCAATCCTCTTGCCATTAGATATTCCGGAAGCAGTGGCCCAGTTCCAATTGACACTGTAGGGCCATACTCCTCTTCCGAAGTCGAGACAGGCAAAGGTGTTTTCAGGATTGAAATTATAGATTGTGTCGCCAATCTTTAGTTGCCCAGAGACAGGAAGACCTTCATGTTTTGAGGTAAACTGGAATACCTTTTCACTCCAGGGGATTACAACATTAATTATAGTCGCTCAAAGTGTAATGAGCAAATGAAACGAGATAGGAACTCTGAAGGGAAGAATGAAAGGGTTCTTTATCCACCAAGTGGTGAAATGCTTCACCCTGTGAAGCACTGCCGAAATTGTGAGTTTGCATGCCCAGTAGGGAAATGATGTAGTTAGGATAAGGCGTTCCGGCGGGAGCGTCTTTTGATAAATCTAAACGTCTACATAAAGTTATTCGAGATAAATATCCCGAGGGGGACTATCTGCAAATCAACCGGGAAACCTATATTCAAAGTCACGTGGATTTGAGGACGTGGGGGGAAACATGGAGAATAAGCTGCAAAAGTTAAAAGACCGGCTCAGTGATTTAAGCAAGCGCAACCGCTTGCTGAGACTTCTTAAGTTATATGACAAGTGGACCTTCGACTTAGGCCAATTTAAGACCCGTTCGACCGAGATCTTGCATAAGTTAAGTCATAAGCAAGGTCCCATTCACCTTGCTTCAATCCAGTCCTCGGACGAAACGGAGCAAAGGTCAGCCCAGCGCCTGCTGTCCCTTTATCGAAACGTGACCGCCTTGGAAGAAGAAACAGGTTCATACAATGTCTTTGTGGGGTATCCCTTTATCACCGGAAGATTCCCGGATGACACCTACATTCAGGCACCGGTGTTTCTCTTTCCGGTTGAGTTTAAGACAAAGCAACAAGAGTACGAACAATCAAGGCAATCTGAAAAAGTAGCTACCGTATTAAATGAAGAGCGAGCAGAATTGTTGATGCGAAGTACGAAAATGATTAATATGTCATCTCCCAATCAACGAACACCACTCGAACCTATGCAACCTATAGGTTGACAGGAGGACGGGGTTGCTGACAACTTTTTCGTTGTTGTAGCAACCCCGTCCCCCTGTCAACCCTTTTGTAACGAAAAGGCCAGAGGAAGCACTTATGAGGTAGGTATGAACAAATTGTTATCCCGACCTAACAGGCTTCAGAAGGTCTCATACCAAACAGTGTTTTCAAGACTCTTGCGTAATGTGACATGGCGATCTGGAGAAAGTGGTTCACTAGCGGCATACCCAATTGCTAAAATATTAACTGGTTCATAGTTATCCGGTAGTTTAAATTCAGTTCTTATTACCTTAGCATCGAAATAACAGATCCAACACGTCCCGAGGCCTAACTCTGTTACTTGCAACATCATATGATCCGTTACAATACTAGCATCGATTTCTGCGATATCTTTTCCATCCTGCGGCCTTTTCCACGAAACACTATGGTTAGCTCAGATGATCAAGGCAAGGGGCGCGCAGAGAGGCATGTGACTCAGGTGACTAATCGCTGAGAATCGTTTAGTAGATGTTCCTATAGTTTCAAGAATATTGTAAATAAAAACGGTTGTTGGCAGGGTTTTACAGAATAATGAAGAATCTAGGCTATAGAAAGACTACAGGGCAGTCGTTTATGCGATCTTGGACGATAAGAGCATCTCCTTACAACAGTTCGAACTAATCAGGAAGCAAAAGGTTCGGGAGAGAGGCGCTTTCAAGGAGAAACTGTTGCTTAAAGAAGTGATTGACGGTTGAGGAAGCTCACATCGAGCGTTCTAATAACGTAAAATTATAAGAACTAAGGAGTTGTTTTCATTGGAGTTGGTTTTAGGTATTTTAGTAGAAGCCGTGATAATTATTTTTAAGTTGGTGTCAGGCACCAGGCACCCATCTTTGCAAAATTAGAACCAAGCCCCTACTTAGTGAACGAGAAATGGAAGTGCTCAGGGAAATAACAAGAGGTGCTTCAAATAACGAGATTGCGGAGCGCTTGTGTATTTCTATGGCTACAGTTAAATCCCACATTATAAATATCTACGGTAAACTTCAGGTGAATAATAGGGTGGCAGCCATTGAGGCAGCTAAACATCTTAGGTAATGCTATTTTGGTGAATATTTACTGTTATGTCTAAGGCGGCCCAATGGTTTTCCTGGTTTAACTGTCATGAACGCTGGGAAATCAAAGTGGATGACAACTAATTATGTTATTGTTGTAGGGGAGATAATCAAAAGTGGACGGAGGTATGTCATGGGTAAAGAGACTTATAATGATGTCTATATGATATACGCTCTACGCAGTTACGTAATTCCAGAAGCAGTTGTAAAGGCTATCGCAGACGGAAAAAGGACAACTAAGCAAAGTGTACAAGACGTTCCTGTTGGCGTAGATTACAAGGTCTTAAAGTTCGGAAACAAAGGTTATTACCTATACGAAAAAAATGGGACATATTATTGTGAACTGCCTTATCAATATATCCATGAAATCACGAAAGACGTCTACAAAAACGCCCTAGAATTTGCGGAAAATCCCTCTGAAGTGAAAGGTGCAACAGTATCTCCTAAGGCTGTCAGTTTGGTCGAAGATCGCTTAACTATTATTATGTCATCCCCTTTACAATCCTCGAATCCAGACGACTATATCAACGCTCATCAAAGTGCCTATGAAGAGATTAAAAAATATGGGGGAGAAGAGGCACTTTCCTATCTGCTTTCGCAGTTTCAGCAGGGCAATGCGGTCGGCTTGAGGGGTGTTCTGATGATGCGCCTTTGTCAAGAGTTTCTGGGGGAGAGGAACAAGGTTAGTGATGAAGCCCTATCTCCTCAAGAGTGGTTAGTCATTACCCCAGTCTTTCTTAAGGAGGCGGCAAAATGGTAAATTCTACTGTTATCTTCTATGATAAGAACGCTTATGAATTTTATAATAATACGGTAAATGTAGACATGAGTGAACACTACAGAAGATTTGAAGAATATCTACTTCCTGAGAGCTCTATTCTGGATGCGGGTTGTGGTTCGGGCCGGGACAGTCTTTATTTTCTAAGTAAAGGATACAAGGTTTCTGCCTTTGATGCGTCCGTAGAAATGGTAAAACTGAGCTCAAAACTTACTGGCTTGACTGTTCAGCATGCTAAATTTGAGGACCTCAACTTCAATTTAGTGTTTAATGGCATATGGGCCTCTGCATCCCTCTTGCATGTTGACAGAGGGACGATTATTGACATACTGAAAAAGCTAACCGCAATGCTTGACAAGGGTGGCGTACTTTTTATGTCCTTTAAATATGGCGACAAGGTTTATAAGAAGGACGACAGATTATTTAACTGCTATGATGAGAGTTCCTTCAGTGAAATGTTTTCTTCTATTCCAGAACTGACAATTCTGGAATTATATAGAACTGCGGATGTTAGGGAAGAAAGAACCAATGAATTTTGGCTTAGTGCTATAGTTAAGAAAGCTTAAATCCTTACGAACTATAGTGATTATCAAGATATTATTTAACTAGAACGGCAGAATTTAATGGACCATTTGAAAATGAATATCAAACTTTCCAATGACGGACACTGCTATGGTACCAGGGAACAGCTTCTGGAAGAGTCGGAAAAAATCCTCGAGATTGTAACAGGGACGTATCGAAACTAAGTTTCGCCACGACCCTGTTTTTGTGTATCAGTATAATAACCCATATTCGGCACCCCTGGGGGTACCTTCAAATATTTTGAGCACCGACAGGTAAAATGGTAGTTGATCCGGCTAACTTTGATCATCCAGAAGGTAAAGCTGGATTTATCTTCTGGATGATCAATATAGTCGTTACTCTGTACAAACACACTTTCAGGAATCGAATAGAAAGCAAGCCGAGGGTAATATCGGATAAATTCCGCATATTGACAAATCGCGCGACCAGGCCCGGTATCAAAACTCTATAAGCTCATCCACGGTCATACCCATAAATTCAAGAAATGTTGTCATTTGCAAGTGACAAAACGTACTGATAAAAATCAAATGGTACATTCCTGCTTCGTTCTCAATGAAACCTTGATGTCGAAATTCCTCAATCAAGAATCTTGTCGTAATGTTTTGCTGGAGTTTTCGCCCGCCGCGTCCCACGCGTGGCAACTCCTCCACTTTGTATTCTTTTATGCCCTTACGCAGTTTGT
>NZ_JUEE01000108.1:0-27921 GCF_000802135.1 Desulfosporosinus sp. BICA1-9 | reverse complement strand
CCTCGTTTCAGGAGGATCGGCTTTCTACATTTGCCCACTTCTTTAAGCAAGTCAAAGTTCTGCATATTCCTAGCCCCGATCTGGATAATATCCACTTCGTCCAGCAAAGGGATCTGGGTTTGATTCATGATTTCTGTGATAATGGGAAGCCCAGTCGCCTTTTTTGCCGCCACAAGCATTTTCAAGCCTTCTTCTTGCAAGCCCTGAAAGGCGTAGGGCGAGGTGCGCGGTTTGAATACGCCGCCGCGCATGATGCTTGCACCGCTGCGTTGCACGGATTTGGCAACCTCCATGATTTGCTCCTCACTCTCCACCGAGCAGGGGCCAGCGATGACCGTAAAGTATCCCTCGCCAATGCTGACATTGCCCACCTTCACAGTGGTATTTTCAGGGTGAACGATTCTGTTAACCGCCTTATAGGGCTCGGTTACGCGTTTGCCATATTCAACGATGTCGTTAGTATTGGCAATATGATCCACATCCACTTTAGCTGTGTTGCCGATTAGACAGACCACGGTATGCTCTGTCCCGGTGCTAAGGATTGTGGAAAAGCCGTCGGATTCAAATTTATGAATGAAGGCATCAATCTGATCCCTCGTTACGTTTGGTTTTAAGACAAACACCATTATGCCCTCACTCCTTCTGTCAATTTAGTTCCCCAATTAATCCAGTTCCCTTACAGCGCTTTTCATGCTTCTGACATAGTCATAAATATATGAGCCAGCATTTTCGCCGTGCTTCTCGATAATTTTAACGATTGCGCTCCCTACAATCACGCCATCCGCAATTTTTGCGATTTCTCCGGCCTGTTTAGGGGTGTTGATCCCGAAGCCAATGGCGGTAGGAATAGAACTGGAACCCCTGATGACCTCTAATATGGCCGGTAGGTCGGTTTTAATCTCACTTCTCATCCCCGTAACGCCCATGGAGGAAACCACGTAGATAAAGCCGGTTGCCTCCTTCGCAATCTGCTCAATACGCTGTTCCGATGTGGGCGCGATTAAGGAGATAACGTCTACTCCAAACCCTGCGGCAACGTCAGTCAGTTCACCCTTTTCCTCAAAAGGCAAATCAGGGATGATGATGCCGTCAACACCCAACTCAGCACAGCGGGCGAAAAAACGGGGGTACCCGTAGTTAAAGACGGGGTTTAAGTAGGTCATAAAAGCGAGCGGCACTTCGGTCTTTTGGCGCACAGAGGCCACCAGGTCAAAAATCTTGTCAACAGTTGCACCCTCAGACAGCGCACGGATATTCGCCTCTTGAATAACCAGACCCTCAGCCATCGGATCTGAGAACGGGATGCCGATTTCCACTAAATCCGCGCCACCCCTGACCATTTCCATGATAAACTCCTCGCTCTTTTCCATGGAAGGATCTCCGCCCGTGATAAATCCAATAAACGCCTTGCCATTTTTAAAAGCCTGTGCAATTTTACTCATCGATACTTACCCCCTTGTAGCGCGCGATGGCGGCAACGTCCTTATCCCCACGTCCTGACAAACATACGATTATGATTTGGTCCTTGCTCATTGTCCCGGCAATTTTCTGCACATGGGCAATAGCATGGGCGCTCTCGATAGCGCAGATAATGCCCTCTGTTCGTGCCAAATATTCGAAGGCTTCGACTGACTCGTCATCGCTTATGGGCACATACTCTGCCCGGCCTGTGTCGTGAAGGTTGGCATGTTCTGGTCCAATCCCAGGATAGTCAAGACCGGCAGAGATGGAATAGACCGGAGAAATTTGCCCAAAGTCATCCTGGCAGAAATACGACTTCATGCCATGGAATACGCCTAATCTTCCTTTAGCAATGGTAGCGGCATGTTTTTCGGTATGAAGACCGTGTCCCGCTGCCTCGCAGCCAATTAACTTAATGGTTTGATCACCGATGAAGTTATAAAACATTCCGATGGCGTTGCTGCCACCCCCTACGCAGGCAACCACAGCATCGGGAAGTCTGCCCTCAAGTTTTAGGATCTGCTCTCTCGCTTCTTGACTAATCACACTCTGAAAATCGCGGACCATCATCGGAAATGGGTGGGGACCCATCACTGAACCCAAAACATAATGGGTGTCATGAACACGGGCCGTCCATTCCCGCATCGTTTCGTTCACCGCATCTTTTAAAGTCATGGTGCCGCTCGTAACCGGATGAACTTTGGCGCCTAAAAGCTGCATACGGTAGACGTTTAGAGCCTGTCTGTCCGTATCTTCCTTGCCCATGAAAATCTCACATTCTAAACCGAGAAGCGCCGCCGCAGTGGCCGTAGCAACACCGTGCTGACCGGCACCTGTTTCAGCAATGACGCGTGTTTTGCCCATTTTCTTAGCCATCAGAACCTGTCCTAGCACGTTATTGATTTTGTGTGAGCCAGTATGGTTTAGGTCCTCACGCTTTAAGTAGATTTTAGCGCCCCCTAAATCCTTGGTCATCTTCTCCGCATAGTAGAGCAAGGACGGTCTGCCTGCATATTCAGACAGCAATTTGTTCAGCTCTGCGTTGAACTCCGGATCATTTTTAAAGTGTTCATAGGCTTTTTCTAAATTAATGATTTCATTCATCAAGCTCTCTGGAATGTATTGGCCTCCGTGAATGCCGTATCTGCCTTTAGCCATTTCGCATTCTCCTAACTATTTCTAAAATTTTATCTCTATCCTTCATACCGTCAGTTTCCACCCCGCTGCTTAAATCTACAGTGTAAGGCTTGGTAGCTGCGATTGCCTGTTCAATATTGTCTGCCTTTAACCCACCAGCCAGAAAAAAGGGTTTCTGTTGCTTCACCTGACGGACTAGACTCCAATCGAAACTCTCACCCGTTCCACCTGCTCCGTTGTCGAGCAGCAGATAGTCTGCCAAGGTATGCTGCGCTGCCACTATATCCTCGCAGGATAAAACGCGAACGGCCTTGATGATGGGCTTGTTGGTCAGTGCTTTTAAGGCTTGGATATAATTTTCATTCTCCTCCCCATGCAGTTGGGCCATTGCGATGATGTTATCCTTTAATAGTTTGGCCACCTTCGCCAACGACTCATTGACAAATACACCAACTGGTGTGATCTCTGACCTGAGTCTAGGACGCATGGCTTCTGCCCACTCTATACTGACTTGACGACGGCTTTTAGCGAAAACAAATCCGATAAAATCGGGCATGGCCTCGTTAACATAGTCGATGTCGCAGTCTCGGAACAATCCGCAAATTTTTATCTTCATTAAACCCCTTCACCTCTTGGAATGCCACGTTCACCTCTCAAGATGGCTAGCTGTTCTTTTTTATTAGCGCTGCGCATTAAGCTTTCCCCGATCAGAACAGCATCGGTCTTATTCGCTTTCAGCCTTGCCACATCCTCAGGGGATTTTATGCCGCTTTCCGAGATGAAGAGGATGTCTTCAGTAACCAAGCCGCGAAGCCTTATGCTGGTAGTGATGTCAACCTCAAAGGTCTTCAGGTTGCGATTATTGACCCCGATCACTCTGGCCCCCGCAGCCAACGCTGATCTGACTTCTTCTTCCGTATGAGCTTCTACAAGGACGGACAAGCCTAAGCTGTGGGCGATATCCAGATAGTCTTTCATGGTATCGGTGTTCAGCAGGGCACAAATCAGAAGAATCGCCGAGGCACCGATGATCTTCGACTCATAAATTTGATAGTCGTCCACGATAAAATCCTTACGCAAGATGGGAATCTCCACTTTTTGACTGATTTCTCTAAGGTACCGATCTTGACCATGAAACCAATAGGGCTCCGTGAGAACTGAAATAGCCGCAGCACCCGCCGCAACATATTCCTGAGCAATCTGCAAATAGGGAAAATCCTGAGCAATAATTCCTTGAGAAGGTGAAGCCTTTTTTAACTCGCAGATAAACGATAAGCCCTCTGCTCTCAGAGCCTTTTCAAAGGGAAAGCCGGTGTTTGGGTCTAAGGCTTTTGCCTCTGAAATGACGTACTCCAGCGGTTTTATTTGTTTCAGTTCAACAACCCGCTCAACGGTTCGGGTTGCTATTTTTTCTAGAATCATCCCCTCACCTCGTTGGAAAGTCTCACGAATTCTTCAAGTTTCTTGATAGCTGCGCCGCTGTCAATGAGGTCCTTAGCAAGGGGTATCGCGCTCTTAATGGTCGCTGCCTTACCGGCCAGATACAGACACAGTGCTGCGTTGAGTACGACAACATCACGCTTGGCACCTTGCTCAGTGCCATTTAAAATACTGTGGGTAATTTTGGCATTCTCCTCAGCGTCGCCCCCGATCAGCTCAGCTAAGGTACAAAGTTTTAGACCCAACTCCTCTGGGTCGATGTAATAACCGTTTAAAACACCCTTTTGTATTTCGCAGACCTTAGTCCTAGTCGTAAGAGTTGCCTCGTCCAAACCGTCGCAACCATGGACCACCATGCCATGCTTGACACCGAGATTCGAGAGCACCCTGGCTAAAGGTTCCACAAGGTTTTCGTCATAGACGCCCATCAACTGCATATTTGCCCCGGCGGGGTTGGCCAGAGGTCCTAAGATATTAAATATTGTGCGGACTCCCATTTCCCGTCGCACGGGAGCACAGTGTTTCATCGAGCTGTGATAGGTTTGGGCAAACATAAAACAAAGATTGATTTCTTTTAATATTTTTCGGCTATGCTCAGCGGCAATGGCTATATTAATTCCCAACTTCTCTAAGACATCGGCCGCACCGCTTTTACTAGATACACTGCGGTTGCCATGCTTCGCCACAGGTACGCCCCCAGCTGCGACGATAAAGGCAGTGGTCGTGGAGATGTTAAAGGTTCCTACCTCGTCACCACCGGTGCCCACAATATCCATGACATCATACGTCTCCTGATTGAGGTGGATGGCCTTTTCGCGCATTGCCATAGCGCTGCCGGTGATTTCATCGATACTCTCACCCTTCATCCGCAGTGCCGTGAGAAAAGCACCCATTTGGCCATGGGTGGCGGTCCCATCCATCATTTCACCCATTACCGCCTTTGCAGCCTCAAAATCTAGATCCTCTCCTTTAATGACCTTGTGTATTGCTTCAACGATCATGTTTGATCCCCTCCTAAAAAATTCTCCATGATGGTTCTGCCCTGGGGTGTTAGGATCGACTCTGGATGAAATTGAACTCCATACACTTCAAAATCTCTGTGTTTAACAGCCATGATCTCCCCGTCGTCCGTACGGGCGATTATCCTGAGTTCACTAGGTATGGTGTCTTCAATTGCAGCTAGTGAATGATACCGCGCACCCTTGATAGTTTCGGGTAATCTGGCAAAAAGCGGATAGTCGGTATCAATTTTTATTTTTGACTGTTTACCGTGCATTAGCTCCTGGGCATAAGAGACAGTGGCCCCAAATGCCTCGCAAATAGACTGATGCCCAAGGCAAACTCCGAAAACGGGAATTTTACCTGCGAAATATCTAGAACTCTCGACACATACTCCGGCATCAACCGGTCTGCCAGGACCCGGGGAAAGGATTATGGCCTCGGGTGCCAACGCCTCAATTTCAGGTATACTCAGCTCATCGTTACGGATAACCTTAATGTCCGGATTAATGGAGCCGATCAGTTGATACAGGTTATAGGAAAAACTGTCATAGTTATCAATTAAAAGAATCATCAGTCGATCTCCTCCTCAGACAGTTTCAGGGCGTTCATAACCGCTTGAGCTTTGTTGATACATTCCTGATACTCGTTTTCCGGTACACTGTCGGCAACGATTCCAGCGCCGGATCGAACAAAAACCTTGCCGTTTTTCCTAAAGACAATGCGGATTGCAATGCAGGTATCCAGATTACCTGTGAAATCAATGTACCCGATGGCACCACCGTAAATGCCTCGCTTATTGTTTTCAAGTTCGTTGATAATCTCACAGGCTCGGATTTTGGGTGCGCCGGAGAGAGTTCCTGCAGGCAACACTGCGTCTAAGGCATCTAAGGCGTTTTTATCGTCCCGTATCTCCCCCCGCACCGTAGAGCCAATGTGCATAACATGTGAGAAGCGCTCGATGGACAAATAGTTTTCTACGTTGACCGTTCCGAATTTACTGATTCTACCAAGGTCGTTCCTACCCAAATCCACCAGCATATTGTGTTCGGCCAATTCTTTTGGGTCAGAGAGTAAATCCTGTTCATTCTGAAGATCCTCTTCATCTGTCTTCCCTCTTGGTTTTGTGCCTGCCAGTGGGAAAGTGTAGAGGCTGCCATCTTGAAGCTTTACTAGGGTTTCAGGGGAAGCACCGGCGATTTCAAGATCATCGCTGGAGATATAGAACATGTAGGGCGATGGGTTTAAGGTTCTCAAAACACGGTAGGCATTGAGGAGGCTACCTTCAAAATCCGCTTCAAAGCGATTGGACAGCACAACCTGGAATATATCTCCTTCACGAATGTAATGCTTCGCCTTGTTCACCATAGTGCAATACTCGTTTTCCTTAAACAAAGGGCGGAATTCAGAGGTTATCTTAGCGGGTTGTGGCTCTAGATAAGCACCGTGTTTAATAAGCTTTACAATGCTTTCAATTTCCATAACGGCCTTGTTATAACCTGAATCCAGTTCTTCGCTTTTTACATTGGCTATAAGAATAATTTTCTGTTTCAGATGATCAAAGGCGATCACCTTGTCAAAGAGCATCAGGTCTACGTCCTTAAAACATTCTTGATCCTCGGCGTCCAGCTTTAGCGACGGTTCATTGTACTTGATATAATCATAGGAAAAATATCCTACAAGACCGCCAGTGAAGGGCGGTAAATAATCGAACCGGGGACTTTTGTTCTCGTCAAGAATCTGTTGGATATACTCACGGGGATGTTGAGTGTTCACAGTAATTTCTGTGCCAGAATTGATGTTGATGACTCCGTTTGTACAAGTCAGTTCCAGTTTTGGGTCAAACCCCAAAAATGTGTAGCGTCCCCATTTTTCGGGACTCTCTAGACTTTCCAGCATAAAACAGTGACGGCTGACGTTTTTGAGGATTTTCAACACCTCCATCGGTGTCCTGACATCCGAAAAAATCTCACGGCTGACTGGTATGAGCTTATAATGTGCTGCTAGTTCCTTGGCTTCGTTTAGGCTCGGTCTATACCTTTGGGCGGCCGCTCCTTGCCATCCATGGCACCGCGGCATTAGTCCATCCGTGGACGGCACAAAAAAAACCCGCCCAAGACTATATAGTCAAGGACGGGTTTGAAAAAACAAATACCCGCGGTGCCACCTTGCTTTGCGGAAAAACCGCACGCTTATCAGAATACTATCATATTCCTGGCAACTGACGTATGCCTTCACGTCGCGAAATACTCGGCTAAAGCCTTTCACCGCGCCCTCCGTGGTCCATTTAACATTCTGCGTTCTACCGGTTCACAGCAACTCCGGCTCTCTGAAAGTGCACGATTTGTTTTTATCTCCACATCAATGGTTTTTTGGAGCTATTAAATTAGTACTTATAATACGCGTATTAATATTGTTTGTCAACTATTATAAATGATGTTTGAAAATTCCGAAATGAAATACATACCATCATCCGGATGACCGTTAGGAATAGTATCAACGACTATTGACCTCCAAATCTTTAAAAGTGTAATCTATAGCCCATTCATATCGCTGACTGGCAGGGCGGTTATCATCTGCACCACCGTAGCGCCTTGTGCGTAAACATCTCAAAAATATGCCCCAAAGGGGTATATCAAGGATATATATTATAAAATGGAGTAACCAAAAATCCATTGGTTCCGATAACAGTTATTAATAACCTCAATTTTTAAACTCACTTCGAACTAAAACTCGAAAAAAGAGGTCGAAGCACGTGCTCCAACCTCTTTTATTGCTTTCTATTACTTTGTAACCAACTCTAACGCAACTGGGATACTCGCTTCAACTTTTTCCCCTTTAGCCACTTTAAGGGCGATTTCTAACGAAGTTTTACCAATCAAATCGGGTTTCTGAGCAACTGTTGCTGCCATTTTTCCCTCTTTAACGGATTTCACAGCATCATCTGTCGCGTCAAAGCCTACCACCATGATTTTCTTGCCTGAAGCTTCAATGGCACTGAGAGCCCCTAAGGCCATTTCATCATTATGTGCGAACACAGCTTGAATGTCTTTATTGCCTTGTAGGATATTCTCCATAACTTTTAAACCTTTAGCACGATCAAAGTCAGCAGGTTGAGAAGCTACGACTTTCACGCCATCTTTGCCGTCCACAATATTATGGAAACCTTGGCCCCGATCACGTGCTGCCGATGTTCCCGCAATCCCTTGCAATTCTACTAAGTTTCCTTTGTTGTTCAGGGTTTTCATAATATATTCGGCAGCCATGCTACCACCTTTGACGTTATCGGAAGCGATATGAGAAACGACTTTGCCGCCATTGGAAGCTCGGTCAACCGTGATCACAGGAATGTTGGCTTTGTTAGCCGATTCGACGGCTGAAACAACCGCTGCACTGTCAGTTGGGTTAATCAGAATCACGCTGACTTTTTTCTGGATCAAGTCTTCAATATCGCTGATTTGCTTAGCGGTATTATCACGAGCATCTACAACTAACAGGTCTGCACCAGCGTCTTTAGCTGCTTTTTCAGCACCTTCTTTGAGGGTTACAAAGAATGGGTTGTTTAATGTGGAGATCGAAAAACCAATGGTCACTTTACTGGCTGGTTTAGGTGCTTCTTTCGTTTCTAATTTGGAATCAGTCGTTCCACAACCAATGAGGCTTATTGACATGAGAACTACGAGGATCATCATCCATATCCTATTTTTTCTTTTCATTTTTTACTCTTCCTTTCTATTAGGGTGGCTTAGCCACCATATTTCCATAAGATGTGTACTAGTAATGATAAACTATAACTCTAAGGACGTTTCTAAGCTTTCGCATCCTCCCCCTTAAGAGAACCTATATATCCACAACTGACGAAACCGTTGTTCCATTCAGTGGAGATCAGAAAATTTACCCTTTCAACTTAAGGATTGACTATTTCCCTTTTGACCGATCTAGTAAGACCGCCAGCAAAATGACTCCACCCTTAACAACCTGCTGGTAAAACGATGAAACATTCATAAGATTTAAGCCGTTATCAAGAATCCCAATAATCATTGCCCCAATTAAGGTTCCCGCGATCCACCCTTTACCCCCCGAGAGACTCGTGCCGCCTAAGACCACGGCGGCAATCGCATCAAGCTCATACGACGTCCCGGCAGTTGGTTGAGCAGAATTCAAGCGCGAAGTTAGGATAATCCCACTCAAAGATGCCATTAACCCACTAATACTGTAAACAAGGATCTTGACTCGATTTGTATTGATACCCGAAAGGCGCGTTGCTTCTTCGTTTCCTCCCAAGGCAAAAACGTGGCGTCCAAAGGATGTAAATTTTAAGATGACATAGAGTGCCCCAAAGGCTACCAGCATCCAAATTACGGGCATTGGGATTTGGAAGAGATACCCTCGTCCAATCAAGCCAAACGCGTCAGGAAATCCAGTAATCGGTTTCGCTTCTGTATAAACCAAGGTTAAGCCGCGGAAAATCGTCATGGTCGCCAGCGTGGCAATAAACGGGGCTATTTTTCCTCGAGCAATGACGACCCCATTTATGGTTCCCATTAAAGTCCCAGACAGCACGGCTACCCCGATTGCTAACCAAGAATTTCCGCCTGTGGCCATCATCCCTGCAGCAAAGGCACTAGAAAGAGCAATAATCGAACCGACAGAGAGGTCGATCCCTCCGGTCAGAATGACAAACGTCATCCCATAGGCAATCAAGGCATTAATGGAAACCTGTCGGAGCACGTTAAAAATATTGCTCACGGTCAGAAAATCGGAATTGATAATCGATAAGATAAAGACGATAAGAATCAAACCCACAAGGGGTCCCAAGCGCTGCAGAATCCCACTTTTCCCCTGGACCTTACCCATGACTTTTCCCTCCTGTTGCAGCCATCATAATCGTTTCTTGTGTCGCGTTTTCGCGTGAAAATTCCCCAGTGATTCGTCCTTCATGCATGACGAGTACTCGATCACTCATTCCGAGGACCTCTGGAAGTTCTGAGGAAATCATGATAATGGCAACGCCCTTTTGAACGAGCTGATTCATCAGATCATAGATTTCACGTTTAGCCCCGATATCCACACCTCGTGTCGGTTCATCGAGGATTAAAACGTTAGGTTTTGTTGCTAGCCACTTACCGATCACGACCTTCTGCTGATTTCCTCCACTTAAAGAGCTCACCCATTGCCCGGAATGATGGACTTTCACGTTCAGTTTCTTAATACTATCGTCCACAAATTCCTGTTCCAGCCGATGACTGATAAACCCCAAGCGTGATAGAGAGCGTAAATTCGGTAAGGCTAGATTTTCTCGAACCGAGAGATTAGTGACAAGACCTTCCCCTTTCCGGTCCTCCGTAATCAAGGCCAGACCGACCTTAATCCCTTCGGCAGGGCTCTTAATCGTTACAGGTTTTCCATTCACGAAGATCTTCCCTTGATACTTCCCTACTCCAAACAACGCTTTGGCTAATTCCGATCGTCCAGCTCCCATTAAACCCGCAATTCCTAGGATTTCTCCAGCCCGTACACTGAAGTTAATATCATAGAGTTTTCCTTCTTGAGCTAACCCTTCCACACGTAGACGCTCTTCCCCGATTTTCGTGTCTACCTTAGGGAAACGCTCTTTGATCTCCCGGCCAACCATCATCTGAACTAACTCATCCATCGTAGTTACGTTCGTATCCCGTGTACCTATATAACGACCATCTCGCAACACCGTGATCCGATCACTGATCTGGAAGATTTCCTCCATACGATGGGAAATGTAGATCATTCCCACCCCTTGGGTTTTCAAGGTTTCAATAAGCTGGAAGAGCTTCTCGATTTCTCGTTTGGTCAAAGCCGCCGTCGGCTCGTCAAGAACCAGAATTTTAGCGTGCATGGAAAGCGCTTTGGCGATTTCTACCATTTGCTGCTGTCCGACAGATAGTTCCCCCACTAGACTATCTGGGTTCAAATCCATCCCGAGTTGCTGTAAATAGTTCTTCGCTTCGGTACGCATTTTGGACCAGTTAACAAAGCCCGACCGACCCCATTTAAACTCGCGTCCTAAAAATATATTTTCTTGAATAGATAGATCGGGGATCATGTTAAGTTCCTGATGGATGATCGCTACTCCTAAAGCTTGGGCAGTTTTAGGCGAAGAAGCCACGGACTCGGTTCCGCAAATCAGAATAGAGCCGGCATCTTTACTATAAATTCCAGAAAGGATTTTCATCAGGGTTGACTTACCCGCACCATTCTCTCCCATCAAGGCATGGACTTCCCCTTGGCGAAGAGAAAACTGAACATCTTCTAACACCTTAACTCCACTGAAGCTCTTGTTGATGCCCTCCATGGTCAAGAGATCCGTCATACCTAATCCCTCCTTTGAATTTTTAGAAGATTACGCCCGCTTCAAGGACGACATTGGCATAAGGAGTAAACTCCCCCGTACGAATCACAGCCTTGGCCTGATGAGTTAAGGCTTTCAACTCTTCATGCGTGATGACCTTAATCTGAACACCTGGTAACAACCCAATTAGCTCTTCCTTTTTAGTAGCGCTTACCGATCCCATTTCTTGCGCGACATATGCCTTTTCCACAAACATTTCGTGGAGGACGGTTTCGACCGTCTCAATGAACGATGGGACTCCTTCTTTTAATGCCAAGTCAATTCTTTTGACATGAGATGGTATAGGTAACCCTGCATCCGCTATGACAATCCTATCCATATGCCCAAGCTCGCTAATCACTCGGGATATTTCACTGTTTAAGATGCCGATCTTTTTCATCGTCGCCCCTCCTGATACGCTTCTACCTCGGCCAAAGTTGGCATCCCACCCTGAGCTCCGAATTTAGTCACGGCAAGGGCCGAAACCTGAACTGCAAATTCCGCGGCTTCTCGAATGGATTTCTTCTGGGCTAGAGCATATGCCAAACCAGCGTTGAAGGCATCTCCTGCTCCTGTAGTATCTACGACAGGGACCTTATGGCCTGAAACGACAACCAAGCTGCCGCCTTTTTCCATGAGAGCAACTCCCTCTGCTCCCAAAGTCGTGACACAACACAAAACTCCAATTTCCAATAAACTCTCAATTCCTTGAGCAATCGTAGACTCTTCGGACATGTTTGTCAGCAAGGCGAGTTCGGAACGATTAGGGGTTAAATAATCCACTTTGCTGAGAAGATCCCGAGAAAGGCTTAGGGCTGGGGCTGGATTGAGCATCACGGGCTTCCCGTGCTTTCGTGCCAATTTAATCGCATGCTCCACGGTCACTAGCGGAATCTCTAATTGTAGGAGCACAAGATCTGCTTCGGTAATTATTTCCTCATACCGTTCCAAATCCTCAGGTAAACACTGGGCATTCGCTCCTGGAACCACCACGATACTGTTATCCCCCTCAGCTAGGAGGATCGAGGCAATGCCTGTCGCTTCTGAATCGAGCACTTTAATGCTCGAGGTATTTACGCCATCCTTCTGCAAGGCCTTCATGAGTTCCACTCCAAAAGCATCGGACCCAACCGCACCGATCATCGTGGTCTGAGCACCTAATCGAGCTAAGCCCACCGCTTGGTTGGCACCTTTGCCACCGGGAACAAAATGAATTTCATCTCCGTGAACCGTTTCCCCGCGCTTAGGAGCACGCACGGCTTTGACGACCAAATCCATATTCAGACTACCTATGACGACAATCTTAGGTCGTAAGTCCATATAAGTCTCCTCCTATTGGGTCGATTTTCTGGGAATTAATGTAACGTCCAGCTCAATGAGCTTATTCTTACGGACCCCGCTCTCGATTTCGTCCAATAAAATCCGAGCAGCTAATCCACCCATTTCATAGACCGGCTGGGCCACGGTCGTTAATTCCGGTTCGGTAATCTCTGTTAAACCAATTCCATCGAACCCGCAGACTTTGACTTGTTCTGGGACTCGGATTCCTCGTTCATTCAGAGCTTTAAGAGCCCCTACCGCCATAAGATCATTTCCGGCAAAGATTCCATCCAGATCAGGATGACGGGCAAGAAGCTGTTCCACAGCTTTTCTGCCACTATCGATATCAAAGTTTCCCGAGACCATTAAACTGGGCGAATACCCATTTAATCTTCCAGCGACTTCCTCATAACCAAGCATGCGCTCTCGAGCCGTGATAAATTCCTGTGGCCCGTAAATATGAGCGATCCTCTGACAGCCCTGCTCTATTAAATGTTGAACAGCAATTTTCGCCCCTTGTCGGTTATTGGAGCGTATCACTGCACAGGATGCAGTATTCAGGCCCCTATCTAACAAAACAATCGGGATACGTTCGTTTCTTAGCGCTTCGACATCCTCTTCACGAATTGTATTCGATGCGAAGATGAAGCCATCCACATACTTTTTTTTGAGGACTTTGATATAAGAACTTTCTTTTAAGCCTAGATCATCTGAGTTGCCCAAGATAACCGTTAGGCCTTTCTTATGGGCTACATCTTCGACACCGCGGGCCAAAGCAGGAAAAAACGGATTCAATATATCCGGCAGGATTAAGGCAATGATCCCCATCTTCTTGCCCGCTAGACCCCGAGCTACAGCATTTGGCTCGTATTGAAGCTGCTCAATCGCCTTCAGTACTTGCCCTGCGGTCTCGGGATTCACAGAGTCCGTTTTGTTAATCACTCGGGAGACTGTAGCCACAGACACTCCCGCTAAACGAGCAACATCTCTAATTGTCGCCAATCGTTACACCCTCTATCATTAATTGTAATCGGTTACATTCTTATAATGTTGCGAGCTTTATTTTCTGCTTGTATAAGGATAATGCTCTACGGTTTAGTTATAGATCCCTGTGAACAAAAGCTTATATAGCTACTTTTCCTGAATTAAGAAAGTTTTGACTCCTGATATTGGGACATAAATTTTCATGTAAACGGTTACATCTCTAATACAATAATAGCTTTTTCAGAATGCACTGTCAATCCTTATTTTCTGAATTATACTTACCCTAAATAATGAATTTATATGTAGCTGAATGTACTCACTGCACTGAATTACAGTTCAATGACTTCTAAGTCATTCGGAACAAATATATTTCCATTATAATACATTTTCCCCTCAGCGGTGTATAATTGCTTTCGTTGTTCAATATTTTTGTCCTCAGTATGCCATAGAACAAGGTTTTTAACGTTCAATTGTGTAGCAAGTTCACAGGCTTCTTTTACCGTGCTATGGTTTTTCTCATATGGTCTGAAGATTTCACGATCACTATAAAGACAAAATGCCTCGCTTAATAACCAATCACTATTTTCTACGTATTCCTTACATAACGAATTATAAGGTTCATCTCCCAGAAAAGTGAGAGTTTTACCGTTATTTATCTTTGTAGTAAAGCCAAACTGTTTATCCTTCGCTGAATGTATATCAAAAAATGTAAACTCATATCCGGCCAGAATTTCCTTCTGTCCGTCTGCTACAGGAATTAGGATAATTCTCTTTCCGATTAAATCCGTAGTTACCTTATCCAGTGACGCATCAGTGACAGCTAATATATTATTAATTAGCTCGATATGGCAGTAAATATTGAAGTTTCCATCATATCGTTCTGTCAGGATTAGTGATGCTATACTACGTATAACCCACACCATACCCAATAAATGATCGGTATGCCGATGTGTAACAAAGGCGTTATGTATACCAAAAACGGGAATTTGAGTTTTTTTCATAATTCCAATAATTCCATTCCCACCCCCAGCATCGACCAAAATGTATTCTTCCGCGTTAGTGATTGCAAAACAGGTATTATAGCATTTCGTCACAAAGGCATGACCAGTTCCCAAAACTATAAGTTTTTCCATTTTTAATTCACTCCAATACACGAGTCCTAAACAATGTAGATTTATCGATTCAACGACATGACCGCATAAGAGATTAGGGGTATGCCCCAATCTCTTATGCGGTCTTAATAATTAAAACTCAAAAACTCTTGCAGGATTAGGTGAGAAGTTAATCAAACCTATTATCTTGCAATTGAGCATTTACTTTCTCCCAATTCAGTGAACAATCTAATTGTTTGATAACTATTCCTTTATTCAGAACAATACTGCAAGGTGCTTCCTTAACACAATATTTTTCTGCTAACGTTTTCTTTCTGGAAATATCCACTTTAACTATTTTATACTTACTACCGTTATCACTAACCACTTTTTCTAAAACGTTAATAAAAGCCAAGCTATCTTCTACAGTTGGATTAAAAAAGGTCAGTATAACAGGTTTTTCACTTTCTAGTACCTTTGCCCTAAAATCATTAACCTCTTCTATATATCTTTCCGCTGCGACTGCTGCAGTTGCACCATCACCTGCAGCTGATACAATCTGTCTCAAATACTTAACTCTGTTGTCACCAACGGCATAAACACCTTCAATATTAGTTTCCATTAACTCGTTAACAGGAATATATCCTTTTTGGTCTACCTCCACACCGCTGTCTTGCAAAAATCCGGTAGATGGAATCATGCCTACAAAAAAGAATACACCTTGACAAGCTAGCTCACTGCTTTCTCCCGTCTTAGAGTTTTTAATTTTAACTCCCTCAACATTTGCCTTACCTAATACTTCTTCAACAGTGGAATTCCAAACAAAGTTCATTTTTTTATTGTCAAATGCTTTTTCGGCACTAAGCTTGTTGCAATCAAGTATCCCTTCATCATGTAAAACAATAGTAGTTACCTTATTGGCGAATTTAGTAATATACATGCCTTCTTCAATGGCTTGGTCACCGCTGCCGATGACAACTACCTCTTCATTTTCAAAGAATTCAGCATCACAAGTAGCACAGTATGCTACACCACTGCCTCTTAATTTTGTTTCACCAGGTATATTCAGCAACCTTGGTTTGCAACCACATGCTAAGATCACTGCTTTGGCCGTATACTCTTTTCCTTTTTTGGTTTTAATGAGTTTCTCGTCTTGGCAGAAACCTATTTTCATCACTTCATCTTTGATAAATTCTGCTCCAAAACCTTCGGCATGCTTTTTGAAGTCCTGCATTAACTTGGGTCCTGTTGTTTGACCATACCCGGGATAGTTTACAATCTCCCTAGTGGTTTCGGCCATTCCACCTATAACCCCTTTATTAATAACCAAAGTTTTTAATCGTGCCCTAGCACCGTAAATCGCAGCAGTTAAACCTGCCGGTCCCCCCCCGATAATTACGATATCATAATTGTTCATCTTGCACCTCTTATATGAGTTCCTCAATTTTTTCGACCATGTCATCTTCCTCAACATCGCCTGCTAACTTTCCATAAAACTCACCATCTTTAAAAAATAACAGCTGAGGAACACCTTTAA
Source organism: Desulfosporosinus sp. BICA1-9 (assembly GCF_000802135.1). NCBI lineage: Bacteria > Bacillati > Bacillota > Clostridia > Eubacteriales > Desulfitobacteriaceae > Desulfosporosinus > Desulfosporosinus sp. BICA1-9. Next base: position 11,588 of record NZ_JUEE01000108.1, on the reverse strand, counting down.
GTGAGAAACTTTTAAACAAAGCTTTATCCTGCTCAACATCCATAGCGTAAAAAGATAATTTGTCTTGATACTTTTCTGCGACTTCTTCCAATCTGGGCACAACTTCTTTACACACGTGACAATCATGCCTGCTAAATACAACTACACAGGCCTCATTGTTATCATAAATTGCTGTATTAAAAAGGTCAGCCTTAATCATCTTGAGTTCCATTTTTATACCTCCTTAATTACTAACCATAAGGTTCTACCGTGAACCTACGTCACGGTAGAACTCCCATGAACTTGTAGGCATAGCTAACTGGAGTTTTATAGCATTACTGATGCTTTTATATCGTACTTCAGGTTATCGATATTCAAATAAATATCAAAGTTGCCAGACAAACCTTCCCTGCTCACATAATACTGCACATCATTTTCCTTTTGTTCTTCAAATGATACACAGGCAGCCGTGATGTCATGCACGTCGGTGGGTACTGAGTATAATTTAGAACCCTCCGCACCTTTTAATTCCAGCAGGACTTGGGAGCCTTCCACAAAAGTGCCGCGCAGCGCCAATCGATCTTCTTCAAGCACAAAGGAGAGCGCGTATTTTTGGGGTAGTTCCACACCGGCCTCTTTAAACTTAACTTTCAGGCCAAATTCCGGGTTAACTCCAAAACCACCTAAGAATTTACCTTTACCCAGTCCAAAGTTCGTTTTTTCATCATATAAAGCAAGTCGTCTGGCTCGGTAGTAGTTACCGCCTTTAACCATTAATTCATACTTAACTTCGTTGTTGAACAATTCGACCGTGGTTGATTCCAAGGTCAAGTGAATATGATCCTCTTTGTGTTTATTGATCTGCAATGCTCCTAAATCATCCGTATGCTTCCCTCTGAAGGTTGAGATACCACCTGAGTGCACCATGTAGTGGCCTTCACCGTAGTAATCCACGTTGCAGATATAGGGGGAATAGAACTCTGCGCCTCGTTCCTTGCCATACTGCCAAACTTGTTCTATTTCCATTTTTTCAGTATTCAGTCGGTAAATAACCCCTCGGGAGAAATTATCATTGGGTGGCACTCTGTTTTCCGTGGTTTTGGATCGATAGGTTCCGTTATCAAAGACGAAGACATCGCCGTTAGGTAAAATTCTAGCTGCATGCTGCTCATACTGCCAGTCAAAGTCACCTTCTGTGACATTTTTAAAGAAGTATTGTTGCCACTCTTCTCCCCAGCCTTCTGGATCACCAATAATCCAGTTTAACTTACCTGTATCGTAATTAAAGTTAATTACAGCATCCTGGTGCCGTCCGGACATGGTAATGGAATTAGTGGGTTTGTCATACCAAACGGAGTTATTATGGAACCAGTCATGGTGATTCCAGTCTCCTGCTTTACCTTGTTCTCTTGGCAATATCTTGAGCAGATCCCAGGACTTAAGGATTACGCCGGTTTCTCTATCGATTTCGACAACAAAGTCTTCCACAGATTCCGCGAAATCATTATCCGAAGCAGCTAATAAGTTGCCGTTTTCTAATTCTATAGCATCGTGGTGAAATCCGCCCGGCAGCCTGTGTTCGACGTAAATCTTACCACAAAAGCCCATTTCCATAAGTCCTACGGTGTAATACGGCTTTTGCATTGAGCGGTAAGAAGTTACTAATAGTCTTCCGTTAGTTAATTGTTTAATATCCCAGCTTGCTTTTTCAGTCATTACCCATCTTAAATCACCAGCATAATCAAAGCCGCAAGTTCTAGCAGAACCAATCAAAGGAGTTGCAGTTGATATAATCATAATATCTTTGCCAAAGTAATCATATGTCGTAACACAAGAGAATGCTTTGTTAATATTTAATTCTTCAACTTCAATTTTAACCTCAGTTGTTTTACCATTTTCCTGTGTTAACACAACGGTATTTTCATAAGCATCATATAAGCCATATATGGGCAACACATGCTCCCTGGCGGCACTAAAAGTATGGTCTAAATCTCCTTCTACTGCCTTACCCTTTACAGTTACCTTTACTGCAACTTCTTCTGCGGTATTAAAGCAAATCACTGCAGCCAATGGATTAATTAAATATGGATTTTTAACTACATAAGGATTTTCCAAAGTATAGTTTCCTGCTCTAAATTCAGATAAGAACTTTTCTTCGGATTCATGTTGTAAAGTAATTAAATGTTTTTGAGCTTCTAAATATTGTTTCATTTAACTCTCCCCTTTTCATTATTTTTTTATTATTACGTAGTGGGGCTATAAGCTTACCTCTACGAAATTAGCAAACTAAACCCCTGATTTTTCTAAAGCTTTTCTATCTCAGTGAATACCTGATTAGCTTGACCCTCGCTCCTCACCTAAAATCCCGATCCTTTGAATTCAATGCCGATGGTTTTCAAGATTCTTCGAAAGGCATCCTATTCATTCTTTCGTAGCATACTAACTCGTAGCATATAATTGCCCGGCACTATATAATTTGTTCTGCAATTCGGGTTATAATGTGAATAATTAACTAGAACACTCTTGGTACGATAATTTTACCAATGTAAAGTGGGAGGTGGTAACATGCGTATAGAGCATCTTTATTATTTAGTTGAAATAGCAAAAACAAAATCCATTACACTTTCTGCAGAGCATCTCTATATTTCACAACAAGGATTAAGTCAAGCTATTCAGAAGCTCGAGGCAGACTTAAATGTTTCTTTGTTTCGGCGCTGTCGCCAGGGAGTAGATTTAACGGATGCAGGTATCCTCGCCGTAGAAAAAGCAAAAGATGTTATTACTAAATACGAGGAATTACTTAGTAGTATGGAGCCCTATTTTAATGTTAACAGTACAATTTCAAATGATAAATTAGCCATTAGTGCGACTCCCTACATGAGTAATTACCTACCTCAAATCTTAGATCTATTTCGGAAAAAGCACCCCGATATCAACATTCACATCGAAGAACAAAAACCTAATGAGATTGTAACTAAGCTTATTAACGGGTGTACTGATATAGGACTTGTTAATTTACCGGACTATTATGACTTAGAACACCTCAAGAGCAGCAACGTTATCTTTGAAAAAATCCGAAGTTACGAATTCTTGGTTTGTGTGGCCAAATCATCCCCCTTAGCTAAGAAGACAATGTTTAAGAAATCTGATATAAAGAATCACCCACTTGTGGTCTATAAATATGAACCCTATTTAGAAATCCTAACTCATATGTTTGGCGATTTGAGTCAACTAGATATCATTGTGAAAACTAATAGTCGTGAAATCTACTTGAAGACTATTATCCACGGCAAAGCCTTTGGTATTACGACGTACAATGATTTTATCCTATTTCGCGAGAAATCAATGGTCGCGATACCGATTAGAGATAGCCTTAGCCTAGATTTCGGTTGGTTTACTTCTACAAATCATTCTCTCTCATCGGCAGGTCTGGATTTTCTAGAGATTTATAAAGCCTACATAACTAAGCTACCCATTTAACACCTGACCTCGGGTTCATGATGTGAAGAGTATCTAGGTCGAAGTATATTTACTTGCAACATTTATCACAAACAATGGTTTCATGTGTGTTGTCACAAGCAATCTTTGTAAAACACTATAAGCGCCTACTACCAAGTATAAAGCGAGTAGGGAATTTAGCTATTAGGCCAAATTCCCTACTCGCTTTTCTCCTCAGCAAGAGCGCTGATCGCGATGTTGTCTAATGTCTAGCCATTCACGACAGGTCGAAACGTTAACGGAGAAGTATTAGTATTTCTAATAACAATTATTAGCACAATAAATACTTGAAACCCATCTCAATAAAACATTGTTGGTACTAAGGCATTAGACAATCTACAATGTGCTTAAAATAACCTTCACAATCCTAAAGGAGATAAGCCTCAATTTCAATTAACCGGGGGAAGCTGGTAACCCCAATCCTAATCGGAGGAATAACGCTAGTTAGAAGACTTATCACCTATCACGAAGGAAGGGAGGAGGATTAATACAAAGAAGTATACTTTTCATTCTTGGTAATATCTGAATCTAGAAAATGTAATGATACTATAAATTAATGGAGGTTAAAATCATGTCAGTTCAAACCGTGAAACAACCCACGAATATGAAACAAATAAGTTTAATGATCATAACTTTTATTCTGCCACTAGCAATTTTGTTGATCCCAACCAATGAACTGTTTACCCCTCAGATTAGAATGTATTTAACAGTTACCCTTTTCGCAATTCTAACCTTTATTTTTGGCAATATAAATCAGACTGCTATTTCGATTTTATTACCGATTAGCTATGTAGTTTTAGCAAAAGCACCTGCTGCAGCTGTTTTTGCCCCATGGTCACTCTACATTCCATGGTTTATTATTGGCGGACTATTTCTGGCCAATGTTATGGAACGCACTAACTTGCTCAAACGAATTGCCTATAACTCTATTTTGCTCACTGGGGCAAGTTATAACGGCATTATTTGGGGATTATCTTTAGCCGGGGTAGCACTCTATCTCTTAATTCCCGGAAATACCGTTTTCCCTTTGGCAGCTTTAGCTTATGGTCTTTGCAAGGCCCTAGAACTTGAAACTGGCAAGGAAACGGCTGGTATAACCATGGCTGCTGCCATCTCCTCACTCCTTCCCGGATGGTTCATCTTCAATGCGAACTGGGGTTTGCTGACAGGACTAGGTAAAGGCGTAGCCGGAGCGGTCGATCTGACCTGGATTCAGTACCTTATGTACAATAGTATTTCAATTGTTTTCTACGCATTTATGTTTTGGGTCATCACCAAAATGTTTAAACCCGCTGGTCCTATTAATGCTAAAGAGTATTTCAAAGGTGAATTACTGAAATTAGGGAAAATGTCCTTTGATGAGAAAAAGGTTCTCATTATGTGTGGTATGCTTTTTGTTTTCCTCTTAACTACTCAATACCATAAGATAGAAGCCGGCTGGGGTTTTGTGGTTTTCCCGATGTTGCTCTACTTCCCCGGATTCAACGTAGCCACCAATGAAGACATAAAAAATGTCAATTATGGAATGGCAATATTTACTGCTAGTTGTATGGGTATTGGAACAACCGCTGGAGTCTTAGGCTTAGGGAAAGTTGTAGCCACTGTCATGCTTCCGATGCTCGCTGGTAAAGGGGTTATGTTCATTTTTGGTATCGTCTATTCGATGATCTTTTCTCTAAACTTTTTAATGACTCCGTTGGCAATTATGTCGGCATTCACCTTACCGCTTACCGAAATTGCTATGAGCTTTGGCATTAACCCCGCTGCCTGGTATATGTTCATCCAAATAGCAATCGATGCGATTATCTTGCCCTATGAATATGTCCTATATTTGATCTTCTTCTCTTTTGGAATCGTGAAGTTGTCTGACTTTGTCAAGTTCCAAGCAGCAAAAAGCGTATTAACTATGATCTTCGTGTTCGTGATACTCATTCCATTCTGGAGACTAATTGGCTTCTTAATGATGTAGTAAAAGAATTTTTTCAAAGGGTTCCCCAGTATTAAGCAGCCGTAACACTAGCCTAAAATCGCCTATACTTTGTGTTTAGGCGATTTTTCTTAATTAATGGGTTTGATCATTCCACATAAAGAAAATGCAAGACGATGGAATGGATTTATATGCTTCCCTGCCTGTCCTTTCAATGTAGCTGGACTCGGTGTTTGCACTTCAATCATCTTAGAGTCTCTTCTTGAAGGCTTGGCTGAATATTACTCCGCAAATCTTGGCAGAGAAGTCATGAAAGGCATGACGGAAAATCTTATCAGTGTAAACATACAGGGGGGATTCCCCCCCTTGGCTATGACATTGACCCTAACACCAAAAAATATGTAATCAACGAGGTTGAGGCCAAAGTTGTACGTGAAATTTTCTCACTTTATCTCGATGGCTACGGTTACAGAAGAATGATAACTGTTCTAAATCAGAAGGGATGTAAGACTAAAAGAGGTAATACATTAAATAGACATCGCAATTATTTTATTAGCATTGTTACAATATGAAATATAGTCTTGTTGTGAGATGCCTGATTGTAAGTGGGTTTTTTCCCAAATACTTTGAGGTGTGCCACAAAATATTTGACCAGGAGTGAAGTATCCTACGATTTTAGCTTCTGGGGAAGTTGCATACATTACAACCTTATCGACTTTTTGGTTAAACAAACGTTTTCGGTATTCATAAAGTTTTCTTCCCGCAAAAATTTCCTTGAGGTACTGAGGCTTAATAGAAATAAGCGCACAGGTCTCATTCAATGAAATGTACGGTTCTAGCAATAACCTAAGTAATGATGTATCCATATTTATCCTTTTCCACTTTGTATTAAAATAATAATACCTTTGTTTATAAGCGCTTGTCAATAAAATCTTATTGACAAGCCCGTGTATTTATGATACTTTACTATATTTTTAAAATCTTTTCCTTATAAAATGCAGAAAAAGCCTTGAGGTGTACAATTCAGTACCTCAAGGCTTTCATTATGCATCTCTCCACCTAATATTCGAGGGTTTGATTGGTGGAGGCGAGGGGATTTGCACCCCTGTATCGAAGAGCTGCCACAAAAGCGTCTACGCGTGTGTCCTTTAATTTAAATTTCGCCAGTCTTGACTCCTAAAGGCCAGGATTCAGTTCAGGCTAGCTCGATAATCTTAGCTAATGTCTCCGAGCATTGACATTAGAGCGTCCTACTTAATTGACACCCTGTTTCTTCATCGTAGGTTCTGAAGGCAGGATGCTAGCGGCACTTAAGCAGCTAGAGCGTAATTATTTTCGTTAACTATTAGGTCCACCGTACTTGTTTACAACTTGAATGCAAAAGAGTTCCAACTAATAGTTAGTTGCAACTCTTTTACTTATTAGACGAATCGGAAACCAATTCCTCTAATAAGTATTTAATGGCGGTCTGGAAACCAATCCCCCAAAATTATCTTAATTGATTTGTCTGTATAATAGACCATTTTGATACAAATGTCAATACTTTCTTATAAGGAGTAAGCTGGGCGGCCTGGAAACCAAACCCCCCGCTACCCCTCGGAGCTCCTAATAGTAATCTACTCAATAACCTGAGGAATTATTCCTTGCGGTTGAGGATTATCTACCCAGAGACGCACTTTCTTTGTTATCGGGACCTTTTTAAATCCCCAATTCCTGAAATCATGATTGATTCTGGTCCTTTACATAAATTTTATCTTTGATTGCCTTAAAAATTTTGTTATCTTGTCCATAATTAATATGCTTAGGTTTTGCTTCTATTAGTCCAAGTCTTACACGATTTAGAGGATTACAAAGTATGTCCGCAATTTCAAGCCCATATTTGTATTGAGGGTTAATTTTATCAGAAAAAATAAAGCCCTTTAACTTATCCTTATAATTCTCAAAATCTAAATGGACTGTTCCATGATTGAAAATATCAAAGAAAGCCTTTTGAATTAAGAAGTTATTATAATCATCCCTTGCCTCTAGAACGATTTTAGCTGTTACTACGTCCGGCGAACTTAGGAAAGAATAAAAGGATTTCATAATATGAGCAAACGCGACTTCATAAGCATCTTTATGTGTTGCAAAGTAATTCTCTAGTTTAGGTTTATCAACTGTTACTGAGATAATCTGAAAATCTAAGCTTGCAAGGAATTGAGGTAAATCATCCCAAAACTTCTTTAAGTGTTCGGGTGTAACCCCATCTGCGACCCTATATGGTTCTTTAACATTAGCGATTTTCGTTAGATGAAGAGGAATGTCTTTTCTACCAAAGCATGAACTCTTAAATGCCTCAATAGAAGGACCTAATTGATTGATTAAAAATCGATTGTCAAAAATAATTCCTGTTACAGAAAACGGCTTATTACGTTCATTAGAAGTACCTGTTTCATCTATAAACATAGTATATTTTGGCAACTCTCGTCCCCCACCCTCAAACTTTACTTCATAAGTATAATACTCTTAAGCAAATTTTGACAAGTGTCTTGCAAATATTCTTTCTTTAGAGATACAAACCGTAATATTATTATAGACCTTACCATCATTGAATGTAACACAATGCTATTCTGACACATTCCCAGATCCCTGGAACGCCTGATATTAAAGGCCTCCAGGGATTTCTTGTATTTAAGGGTAATCCACGACCCTCTGAATATGACTTAACCCCTGCCACCAATCATTATGGCACATAGCGAAAGGAGCTAAAACAATGGAATACGTTCAACCAATCAGAGACAAAAGGGCCCTAGAAACAATGAAGAAGATACTAAGATCAAGTAACCAAAGAGATTACTGTCTCTTCGTGCTTGGCATCAACTCAGGTTTACACATAGCGATCTTCTAACCCTCAAGGTATCCGACGTCTATGATGGAAGCAAGATTAAAGACCGCATCGTGATCAGGGAGAAAAAGACTAATAAGCTAAAAGACTTTCCCCTAGGAGAAACCTCAAAGAAAGTCCTTAAAGAGTTTGTGGTTTCCTTAAAGCCTGGGCAAGCATTATTTGCTAGTCGAAAAGGATACAAGCCAATTACCAGGCAGCAAGCTTACAGGATACTAAATGATGCTGCCAGGGCAATAGGGATCAAGGAACAGATCGGAACCCATTCCCTGAGAAAGACTTTTGGTTACCACGCGTTCCAGGCTGGTGTAGATATTACACGGATCCAGAAGCTGCTCAACCACTCTTCTCCTAGCGTCACCTTAGCTTATATCGGGATCACCCAAGATGAGCTGGATAATGTTTATTTGAACTTAAATCTTTAGCCAATGCGCTTGGCAAATACCTTAGATGAGGAATAAGAAATGTACACAGTAACAATGGATGACTTAAAGGTCATGGTATCAGATGGGACAACCTGTGTTATGGAAATTGATTTGTGCGAAGCTACGTCACTAGGACAATAATTCTTTTCCTTAAGAAGTTGAAGATTATTTTTGGTAGCAATTCCTCGGTCCATCACAATGGTAGGTAAAGTTTCCTTAAAGAGGGTCTCATCCTCAACATAAAGTCTCTTTAGTATTTCCTTAAGTGTCTCAGGTTCCGACTGGTTTCCTTTGTAAATCTGGCTAAAGATCGGAAAGCCTCGGTTATCCACGACCAAAGCGAGCGTGACCAAGGGACAATCGCTTCGTTTTTCTTTGGAATGACCACGCATAGCCGACGTATTCTTTGATGCCCCACCCTCAAAGTAAGTATTCGTTAAATCATACAGCAACAAAGCATGTTCCTGGGGAAAAAGAGTCTCTTCCTGTTTCCTAAGTTCATTTTCCAACTGTTTTTTATGGGTCAAAAGCGTATCACCAATCTCGTAGATAGCGTTTTCGCCCATCGCACTCAAATCAACCTCTAACATTTCCAATAGTGACGTTTTCTTTTTCAGCTAATACCTCGTCTGGCGTTCGCTTGCCGGTTCAATTAACCGGCCGAGAACAACGGCTTGAGTCCAGGCTTGCTCTGTCGAGGAGAGTCCACACGTTTGCAACAACTTATCAAACCCCAGACGTTCCCAAAACGCATGGGCAACTAATTCCGGACCTAAAGAACGGGTCATTGTATGTTCGACACTTTCTAAGTCGATCTGACAAAACGTTTGTCTTTGTTTCCGGGCAGACTTCTCCTCACCTTTTTGTTGCACAAACGAATAATAATCCATCGCTTTATCGGCAGCAGTCGTCATTTGAATGTCGTCTTCGAACAGAGAACTTTGACCTACTAATCGGGCTTCCAAAATCTTGGCCAGTTTCGGCCAATCCGATTTAGGGAGCTCCAACGTACCCAAATGCAAAATAAGGCGTTGCCTGACTTTGGCTTTGGACCCTTCCATGAAACGATAAGCTTCAACAAGGCGATGGGTAACGTATTTAGTTTTGGTGACTTTATTGGTTGTAACGCATTCTCTAATATACATGCCTATAGTATATCTCGTCACAGAAAGAAAGTATATAGCCCCTGAATTTATTACGGCACTACATTGGCATTTTGGAAAGTAGACCCGCCTGTACCAAGGGTTGCAGAGTTTGACGGCCTCTATAAATGGTATATATTAGGATATATAGCCCTTTTTAGCGTGAAGTTGGGTTAAGGGTAGGGACATTAAATAGAGGGGTATCAGCCATGGTAAACATAAACCCGCCTATTGTACAGATTTAGCTACCACGCTGAACCCCTCTTTAACCCTAAAATAAAAAAGAGCCCCGAAGGACTCTCTACTCGCCTATGTAATGGCGGAGGCGAGGTGACACTGCTAGAGCACCTAACATTGTTCATTTCTTTGTAAATAAAATTATACTTACAATTTAATGATATTTCGGTGTGACAGAGCCGCAGATTTCGCTCTGGGCTGAGCCACCATTTGATGGCTCCCACGGAGCATATTATTCATTTAAGCCTTCGCAGAGCGAGCATAGGTGTTAAAATTGACAAATAAGAATGGAAATTAAGCAATCTTATGTGAAGGGGCTTAAGCAATGACCTCAATATTCCTAATGATCTCAGAGCTCAATACCAAGGCAATCGTAGCCTTCTATTAGGCTTGTACATGATTGATATTAGTATTATAGACAATCTTCAAATCTTCATCCGTTTCTCAGATTTTCCCCCGTACCTTTCAGACAAGGGTATAGACAAAATGGTTACTAAGCCATTTCCCTGACCAACCTCGCATGGAAGCAAGGGGGACGTAGCGAAACACATGCTCCCCTTGCTTGTGACTTTGGTTTGTCTAAAGGTGACTAGAGGATAGATGACACTTTCATCTCATCAATTCAATGTCCTCATGTTATCTGCTAAGCATGGAGTCAACATCAATTTTGATCCTTTTAAGCGCATGCCAGAGTTGCAATTCTTTATGGTACTAAGGCTACTACCTGCCATTAGTGCACTTTTGGGGTCAGGCCTGAAATATTCCCTTATCCTTTTTGCAACTCGAAAGTGGCTTTTGGGGACAGGTTAGAAATTTCCTCATATCCTTTTTGGGGCGCAAGGGACCTTCGCGCCCCAACGAGTTCCGCCGAATAGAATATTATCTCATAGGGAGGGTACCTGACGAAACCCTCCCTATAATTTTTACAGTGATTCGGAACAAAATATGTTAAATAGATAGTCCTCTGAGATTGTCGATCGATCATTTGTTTCCTGATCCGAAGTCCGGAGTAGCTGCCCCGAGATGGGTTACCGTCAATTTGTCGGTCAAACACAAGCTGGAAGAAATTCGCTATCTATTGAATATAAAAATTGATACTGAGAGTCCCATGGCGCTCATGACATCTTTTTACCTTCGAATAGGGCTCTCTTCCTTAAATCGACCATTATTTCTTCAAACTGCTTTAAATCCAAAGACTGGGCGCCGTCGCACAGTGCCCTAGAAGGGTCATTATGGGCTTCAATCATTAACCCATCTGCCCCTACAGCCATGGCTGCTTTGGCAAGCGGCGCAACGAGGCTGCGTATTCCTGCCGCATGACTGGGATCCACGATCACCGGAAGGTGTGACTTCTGTTTGAGCAGGGGAATTGCGGATAAATCCAAGGTATTTCTTGTCATCGTCTCAAAGGTGCGTATACCCCGTTCACAAAGAATGACTTGTTCATTGCCCTCGGACATAATATACTCTGCACTCATTAGCAGCTCTTCGATGGT
>NZ_JUEE01000107.1:0-21693 GCF_000802135.1 Desulfosporosinus sp. BICA1-9 | reverse complement strand
CCTTTCAAGATGTAGGCACTATTCAGGATGCTGAAGAAAAGATCCGCCAGAAAATTTACCAAAAAGGTTTTGTTGCCAAAACTACCTTGGATGGTATTTTAGGCAATAGCGAATTGATTCAAGAAGTTAAAAAGGACGCCTTTTTATATGGTCAGAGTGATTCTACAGTACTTATCGTAGGAGAATCCGGTACAGGGAAAGAACTTTTTGCTCAGGGAATTCATAACGTCAGTCCGAGGGCGAAACGTCCTTTTGTGGCCGTAAATTGCGCAGCTCTTCCTGAAAACTTACTCGAAAGCGAACTCTTTGGCTATGAAGAGGGTTCATTTACAGGAGCCAAAAAAGGCGGGAAACCGGGGCTCTTTGAATTGGCTCACGGAGGAACCATTTTTCTGGATGAGATCGGAGAGATGCCCTTACCATTGCAAGCCCGACTGTTGCGGGTTTTGGAAGAACATGAGGTGCTGCGCATCGGCGGGACCCGGATCCTGCCGGTCAATATCCGGGTGGTGGCGGCTACAAATAGAGACCTTTGGGAAATGGTCATCCAACAACGGTTTCGCGAGGATCTGTATTATCGGCTGAATGTGCTGAGACTGCGCCTCTCTCCATTGCGGCTGCGGAAAGAGGATATTCCCCTGCTAATCGGCAAGTTTCTTTCTGAATTACGCGGTGACTTGAAGCAGGACGAAATTCTTGCAATTTCCAGACATCCCATGTTTAGCGCGCACGATTGGCCCGGCAATGTGCGGGAGTTAAAGAACATGGTGGAAAGGTTTGCCGTGTTGTATGCGAAAGGGACCGGCTTTTCCGAATTGCTAACATCTCTGTTCCAAGATCAAACCGTCGAAAGGTCTGCCTGCAGCGAACGGAGTGAATTAAACCGTATATTGAAGGAGGTTCGGGGAAACAAGACGGAAGCAGCCAAAAGGTTGGGCATCGGCCGCACTACTCTCTGGAGAAAACTAAGAAATGATCAGAGCGGTTGACAGAAACGTTAGCGAAACGCAATGGAACAACTCGGAACAGTAGAGAAACATTGTTGTTTCTCCGGCTTGAGAGACAAAGAGACAAAATGCCTTCTTTCGGCATCTTGTCTCTTTTCTTTATTTGGCATGATTTTTGCGTATCTATATAATCTGAAATTAAAGAAAGGAGGCAGCTCAGATGGGAATGACAATCACGGAAAAGATTTTGGCCGACCATGCCGGGAAAGCCCAGGTGCAACCGGGTGAGTTGGTCAACGGGAAACTGGATGTCGTGCTGGCCAACGACATAACCGCTCCGATTGCTGTTTCTGAACTAAAAAAGATGGGTTATAATCAGGTCTACGACAACAAGCGGGTCATGTTTGTCATGGATCACTTCGCTCCCAACGCCAATTTAAAGGCGGCCCAGCAATGCAAGGTTTGCCGGGATTTCGCCCGCAGCAGCGGGTTGGAGCATTTCTATGACGTGGGCAATATGGGCATTGAACACGCCTTGTTGCCAGAACAGGGTTTGGTCGTGCCTGGTGATGTGGTGATCGGGGGAGATTCCCATACCTGCACGTACGGGGGGCTGGGAGCTTTCGCCACCGGGGTGGGGAGCACCGATGTCGCCGCCGGTATGGCTTTGGGACAGTTGTGGCTCAAGGTGCCGGGGAGCATCAAGTTTGTTTATCGGGGAAAGCTGCCCCGCTTTATCACGGGCAAAGATTTGATTCTCTATACCATTGGTCGCATCGGAGTCGATGGAGCTCTTTATAAAGCGATGGAATTCACGGGCGAGGCCATCAGCCAGCTGGCCATGGACGGACGCTTTACCATGTGCAACATGGCCATCGAGGCAGGGGCGAAAAATGGTATCGTTCCCCCCGATGAACAAACTGAAAACTATGTCAAAAGCCGGGCTAAACGACCCTGGCGCTTCTGGCACAGCGATGCCGATGCCAGATATGAAGCGGTTTTTGAGTACGATGTGACGGATCTGGAACCCCAGGTGGCCTTTCCCCATCTGCCCTCAAACAGCAAAAATGTCAGTGAAGGAATTAATGTCAGTATTGATCAGGTGATTATCGGCTCCTGCACCAACGGCAGGTTGGAAGATCTGCGCTTGGCGGCAGAGCTTCTCAGAGGGAAGAAAGCGCACCCCTACGTCCGTACGGTGATCATTCCCGCCACCCAGGAGATATATCGGCAAGCCATGCGGGAAGGGTTGATCGAGATTTTCATCGAAGCGGGAGCGGCGGTCTCGACGCCTACCTGCGGACCATGCTTTGGCGGGCACATGGGGATTCTGGCTGAGGGGGAACGTTGTGTTTCCACGACCAACCGTAATTTCGTCGGACGGATGGGGCATGCTTCCTCCGAGGTTTATTTGGCCAGTCCTGCGGTGGCTGCTGCCTCAGCCATCAAGGGAAGAATAGCAAGTCCGTGGGAGGTGGTTTAATGGCAGGCAAGGCTTTTGTTTTTGGTGACAATCTGGACACGGATATCATTGTACCGGGTCAGTACCTGACCCTTTCGACACCCGAGGAGCTTGCCAAAGTCTGCATGGCAGGATTGGAGGAAGGATTTGCAGCCAGGATTGGCCGGGGTGATGCTTTTGTCGCCGGCAGGAATTTTGGCTGCGGAAGCTCAAGGGAACATGCTCCCATCAGTATTAAGGCGGCTGGGGTAAGTTGCGTGATGGCGGAGAGCTTTGCCCGCATCTTTTACCGCAATGCCATCAATATCGGGCTTCCTGTTCTGGAGTCCAGGGAGGCAGCAGAATCCATCAAAGAAGGGGACGAGGTTGCGGTGGATCTCCAGCGAGGTATTATTCAGAATCTGACGCGAGGAGAAAGTTATTCGTTTGCCCCTTTCCCTCCGTTTATGCTGGAGATTATGGGAGCAGGCGGCATGGTCGGTTTTGTCAGAAATAAGAAAGAAACAGAATAAAAGAGAGGAGGTTTAAAATGAGCTTAACCGCTATAATTATTGCAGCCATTATCGCATCCGTTGCTCTGGGTTATTATTTCAGCATCAATATTGGGCTTTTTGCCATCGGTTTTGGCTATTTGATCGGGGCCTTTATGATGGGTCTAAAGGTCAAAGAGATTGTTAGCATGTGGCCGACTAATTTATTTTTCTTAATCATGTCGATTACTTTCTTCTATGGCTTTGCCGTGGCCAACGGAACCCTTGAACAAATCGCGCGCAAGACGGTCTTTGCCGCCAGAAGATTTCCCTTCTTAGTGCCTATTGCTCTTTATCTTTTGGCGGTAGTCATGTCCGGGATCGGCCCCGGTCCCTATGCTGTCTTTGTTTTCCTGTCTCCTCTGGTGATGGCCATTGCCGCGGAGACGGGCATGAGCCGCCTGCTGGGTGCTGTTATTGTCGTTGGCGGCGGGGTGGCGGGAGGATTCACCCAACTGAGTATTGGCGGTGGAATTACCAAAGGGTTAATAGAGAAGGCGGGTTATGTGGCCCAGGCAGAAGTCTTCACTTACTCTGTATTTTGGAACTCCCTTTTCGCGGAAACCATCGTCTTTGTCCTGGCTTATTTATTGCTGGGCGGGTATAAAATCAAGCCGGTTAAAATGGATACCCCCCCTGCTTTTACCCGGGCACAGAGAATAAACATGGTTTTGATTGTCGGTGCTCTGGCGGCTGTCGTACTACCATCAACCCTGGCTTCCTTCTTCCCCCAAATTGCTGTGCTAACCATGCTGAAAAATCAGTTGGATGTTACTTTTGTTTCCGTGATTGCTGCTGTTTTAGCTCTGCTCTTTAAGGTCGGGAGCGAAAAAGAGGCCCTGAGCAAGGTGCCTTGGAGCACGATTATTCTCCTATGCGGGATGGGAGTCTTGATAGAAGTGGCTGTCAAAGCGGGTACTATTAAAGAGTTGGCCGCCTGGATGGCCGGCAATGTATCCCTAGGAAGCGCTCCCATTGTTTTGGCTCTGGTGGCTGCTGTTATGAGTTTTTTTTCCAGCACCATGGGGGTAGTCATGCCCACCCTTTATCCCATTGTCCCCGGTATTGCGACATCAGTTGGGGCAAACCCGGCTGTCTTGTTCTCCATCATCACGGTCGCCGCAGCCTTTACCGGTTTTTCTCCTTTCTCTTCCGGCGGAGCTTTGGCCCTAACGGGAGTAACGGACGAAAAGGAGCGCAAAAAACTGTTTACACAGCTCTTATTCTTGCCTTTCGGGGCCGGAGTGCTGGCTTTAATCATGGTAGCTACCGGTCTTATTCGTTAATTTTAAAATTGCAGGAGGATATTATTCTATGAAAGCTAAGAGTTTACGTGAATTGCTTAACCAACCGGGAATTATCCGCGCGCCCGGGGCTTATGATGCCTGGTCGGCACGCCTGGTAGAAATGGCAGGTTTTCCGGCGGTCTATATGACCGGGTACGGAGCTTCGGCCAGTGTGCTGGGCCAGCCGGATATAGGGTTTATGTCGATGACTGAAATGGCAATCCAGGCCAAAAACATGGCCTGGGCTCTCGAAGTTCCCTTGATTGCCGATGCTGACACGGGTTATGGCGGAGTGTTGAACGTGATGCGCACCGTGCGGGAGTACGAACGGGCCGGAATTGCTGCGATTCAACTGGAAGACCAGGTCTTCCCCAAGCGCTGCGGTCACATGGAGGGCAAACAGCTTATTCCCCGGGAAGATATGGTGGCCAAAATCAAGGCTGCAGTGCAGGCCAGGCATTCGGAGGACTTTGTCATTATAGCCAGAACCGATGCCAGGGCGGTAGACGGTTTTGCGGAGGGTATCAGGCGTGCCCAATCCTACGCCGAAGCGGGAGCGGATGTGATTTTCTTTGAGGCTCCTCAGTCGGTGGACGAGATGAAGGAAGTAGCCAAAACCATTAAGAAGCCGTTGCTGGCCAATATGGTGGAGAAAGGAAAAACTCCTTTTCTCACCGCGGGAGAATTGGAGCAAATCGGTTATAAAATTGTCATTTACCCGGTTTCCACTTTATATGCGGCTACCAAAGCCATGACAGACCTGTTGGAACAGTTGAAGCAAGACGATACTACGGTTAATTCCTTGAGCAAGATGGTGGAATTCCCGCAGTTTAATGACTTGGTCGGAGTCGCCCGGATGCGGGCTTTGGAAAAGACCTTTTTGGAATAACAGTCTGGCCGCTAATCAGTAAGGTTTCCGGGCAAAGCAGGTTTTCGTGCGCCATAACTTGTTGTCATTCTCATGTGGTAGGAAACAATGGGTTATGGCGCATCGACGCTTATATTTTACTAGTCAGAAAGTATAACTTTCAGTTACATACTTTCTGGAAGCATAAGTGCAACTAAGGCTGCCACCGGCACCTGAAGGCTTGGCGCCAGCCAAGTTTTCTTTAAGGAGCAAATTTTTTTAAGAACAAAATTCAGATAAGTCAAAAAAATCTATTTTTAGGAGGTAAAAAAAGTGTACAGAGTAGCGATTGACGTGGGTGGTACTTTTACAGATGTGGTGCTGCAGGATGAAAAAAGCGGGAAGATTTATGTCGCCAAGACATCGTCAACCCCAAAGGATCAATCGATCGGCTTAATGAACGGCATCCAAAAGATATGTGAACAGGTTGGCATTTCCACTGAAGAGATTAGGGGCATCATCCACGGGATGACGGTGGCCACCAACGCTGTTCTGGAAAACAAGGGAGCGCGGGTGGGGTTGATCACAACAGCAGGATTCGAGCATATTCTGCATGTGGCACGCTCCTGGACGCCACCGCCTGTGAGCGCTTGGATGGCTTTCCAGAAACCGGAACCTCTGGCTGATCTGGAATTGACACGGGGAGCTAAAGAACGCATGAATGCCAAGGGAGAGGTTTTAGTTCCGCTGGATGAAGAAGCGGTGCGCCAGGATATTGTGGAACTATATGCCAAAGGGGTTGAATCTCTTACCGTCAGTTTGTTGCATTCTTATGCGAACCCGGAACACGAAAAGCGGATCAGGAACATTGCCCAGGAGGTTAATCCTGATATTCCTGTGTCCATCTCCTATGATATTTTGCCCGAGTTCCGCGAGTATGAGAGGACTCTGACTACCGTTATGAATGCTTACGTACGTCCGGTGATGCAGCGTTATCTGAAAAACCTGGAAAACAAGGTTAAGCAAAATGGATTTTCGCCCCGCATCAGCATCGTCCGTTCCGACGGCGGCTTAATGAGTGTGGACGCTGCGTCTTCCAACCCGGTAAATACAATGCTCTCGGGTCCTTCCGGCGGGGTGACCGCTTCGGCTTTGATCGGACGCCAGACCGGCAATCTCAATGTGATTTCTTTCGATATGGGAGGCACCTCAACCGATGTCGCGCTCACGTTAAATGGCGAGCCGCGTGTTTCGCGCGAGACCAAAGTGGGTGTTTTTCCGGTAAAAGCTCCTTCACTGGAAGTTGTCAGCATCGGGGCGGGCGGAGGTTCGATCGCCCACGTACCCATTACAGGGGCTTTGCGGGTAGGCCCTCAGAGCGCGGGGGCTGATCCGGGACCGGCGTGTTACGGCAGAGGAGGAAACGAGGCAGCGGTGACCGATGCCAACCTGGTGTTAGGCTATTTGCCCCGGAAACTGGCCGGCGGGGAACTTGAACTGGACCTGGAGAAAGCTAAGGAAGCCGTGCAAAAGATAGCAGACAGATTGAACATCGGTTTATATCAGGCTGCTCAAGGAATACACTCCATTGTCAATGAAAATATGCTGGGCGGCCTCAGGGTAGTATCCGTAGAAAAGGGCTATGATCCAAGAAATTGCGCTTTGCTGGCTCTCGGTGGTGCCGGGCCCATTCATGCCAATAGCCTGGGTATACTTTCCGGAGCCTTCCCGGTCATCGTTCCGCCAACTCCGGGGGTTCTGTCGGCACTGGGATTTTTGCAAACCAATGTGCGCAATGAATTCTCCCGAACTTTAATTGATGTCTTAAGCAATGTGCAAGCGGATTACCTAGTGGAAGAATTAGAAAAGGTAGGAAAAAGAGCTGGGGATTGGCTGGTTGAGGAAAGAATCGAGGCGGATAAACAACAGATCGGCTATGAAGTGGATGCTAGGTATTTCCGCCAGGGCTTTGAGATCCCGATTCGCATTGAGTTGTCCGAATTGAAAGAAAAGGGTGCTGATATTATCGGTCAGCGCTTTGGGGCGGTTCACGAACAATTATATGGTTTTAAAATGGACATTGATGTGGAGATCGTGAACCTACGTGCTGTCGCCACCGGTCTGGCTCCCCATGTCGAGCTGCCGCGCAAGGCCAAGGGAGGAACTGCTGCCGACAGGGCAGTGATTGACGCCGGGCATGAAGCGTACTTTGACGGGGAGTTTTGTAAAACACCGATTTATGACCGTTTGCTTTTGGAACCGGGAAATATGATCCCGGGACCGGCCATTGTGGTGCAAAGTGACGCGACAACCCTTATTTTGCCGGGTTTCAAGGGCGAAGTAGATGAATACATGAATATTTTAATTGACCGGGAGGGTAAATAAATGAAGTCATTGTCACAACAAATTAAATTGGATTCCATTACAGTTGACATTATGGAAAATGCCTTAAAAAACGTGAAAGAAGAAATGGAAGCCACTTTGTTCAGAGCGGCGATGTCCCCTGTAATCCGGGAACAGCATGACGCCTTTCCCATGATCACCAGTCCGGAAGGGAAAATGGTCGTTGGAAATTTCGGTTCTGCGGTGATGGATGTCGTCCAGAGGTTTGGGGAAGGTCTTGTTGAGGGGGATGTCATATTATTGAGCGATCCATACAGCTGCAACGGATCGATTTCTCATATCAATGACATGATGATTATTTTACCCATCTATCATGAACATACGGTGGTCGGGTATGCTTCGATGTTTGGCCACCTTATGGATGTTGGCGGGCCCGAGCCGGCCAGTTTGCCGGTTACGGCTCAAACTATATTTGGTGAGGGTACCCGCATACCTCCGGTAAAGCTGTATGAAGCAGGCAAGCTTAACAGTACCGTTGTCCAGATTATCCAGGCCAACACCAGAACCCCTATCGAAAACTATAGCGATATCATGGCCCTTGTTGCGGGCTGCCGGATTGCTCAAAAAAGGGTTGTGGAATTGTGCGAGCGCTTTGGCCGGGAGACTTATTTGGCGGCTTTGAAAGCTTTGCTCGATCGGACTAACCAAATGATGAGGCAGTTGCTTGTTAAATTTCTCCCTACCCAACCGGTGAACTTTGAAGATTATATTGACGATGACGGACTGGGCAACGGGCCGTTTAAAATGAAGCTCAGCATATGGCGTCAGGACGACCACGGGTATTTCGACTGGACAGGAACGGATCCCCAGTCTCCTGGCCCGATCAATTATTATTTAAGCGATAACATGTTTAAAATGTTTATCGGAGCCTTCCTGATCAATGCCTTTGACCCGGCCATCATGTTTAATGACGGTTTTTATGACGTACTGCATGTCATTACGCCTGAAGGGAGCCTGGTGCGGCCCAACTTTCCTTCTGCCTTAGGTTGTCGCACCCACGTTTTGAGCCGGCTGTTTGATGTGTTAAGCGGTGCCCTGGCGATCAATTCACCGGCCAGCAGCCCGGCGGCCGGGTATGGAACCAGTCCTTATTTCATTTATTCCGGAAATGACGAAAAAGGACGCTATTTCCATCTTATGGAGGTCCAATACGGAGGACTGCCGGGACGGCCAAACGGGGACGGATTTGACGGTCATTCCTGGTGGCCGGGCTTCGAAAATATTCCGACAGAATACTTGGAAACTTATTACCCGTTGCTGGTTGAATTTTACCGTACCGGCAAGGATTCGGGCGGTGCCGGTTACAACCGTGGCGGGAATTGCAACGAAAAGCTCAATACATGTTTGACCGATGGCAAGGTTTCCATTCACGACGACCGGGCCAAAATCCATCCCTGGGGAATCAATGGAGGAAAATACGGTTCTTGTTCCCGCAAAGTTCTCATACGCACAGACGGGACCAGAACCGAACTGGGATCTAAAGTGGATGGCATCACCGTGCAAAAAGGAGATCAAATACTGTTTATCACCGGCGGCAGCGGCGGCTGGGGAGACCCGTTCAACCGAGAATTCGAGCGCGTGCTGAAAGATGTGCGCAGAGGGTTGGTATCGGTCGAAAAGGCTGAAACTGAGTATGGCGTGATTATAAACCAAGCGGAAATGGAGGTTGACAGAGAAGCTTCGAATGCCTTAAGGGAAAAAATGAGAAAAGAGCGTGGCCCCGTCGAGGAGTTTGATTTTGGCCCAAGCTACTACGAAGCGTGAGTGATTAAGGAAAAAGATGAGGGACTGTGCGTAAGGAGTGAGTTAGCTTGGCTGAATTAAACTATGGCAGTGGATTTTCCGGAGCAATCGGTTTCGGCCAAAAACCGGTTGTGCTGGTTATTGATTTTATTAATGCTTTCACCAATCCGGCTTCACCCCTGGGTGCCGATTTTACTCAGGAAGTGGAAGCCACTCGCCGACTTCTGGAAGCCGCCCGCTCAAAAAAGGCGACTGTTGTCTTTACAACAGTCGCCTACGAACCGGGCTATCAGGATGCCGGCTTCTTCATCCGTAAGGTGCCCGCTTTACGTGTACTGAAAATCGGTTCTGAAGAAGTAAAAGTAGATCCCCGCCTGGATCCTCAGTATGGGGAACATGTGGTCATCAAGAAATACGCCAGTGCTTTTTTTGGCACAAACCTAGCGTCCCTGCTGACGGGACAGGGGGTTGACACCGCTATCATAACGGGGTGTACAACCAGCGGCTGTGTCCGGGCTTCTGCCGTTGACTCCCTGCAGTATGGCTTTCGGACCATCATTCCTCAGGAATGTGTCGGAGACAGGGCCCAGGGGCCGCACCAGGCAAACTTGTTTGACCTGCGGAGCAAGTACGCGGATATTGTTTCCCTCCAAGATGTTTTACTTTACTTGGAACAATTGGGCTGAACATTGAGGAGATACCCGCCGAGGCTAGAAAGTTCAAAAAAAATGCATGGGGGAATATGGAATGTCAATCCAAGAACTTTATAGACAAAAGCTTGTTCATCCCGAAGAAGCTATCAAGCAGGTGCATAATGGGGATCTTATCATGATTCCGACAGGGGTGGGGGAGCCTCCCACCCTGCTAACTACATTATCCGATCATAGGCGGGAGTTCCACGACGTTAAAACAGCACAAATCCTGCCGTTGCGCGCCTATGGCTATTTCGACCGCGAGACGGTTGAACATGTCCGGCATGTGGCTCTGTTTTTTGGTTCCCCTTCACGTCAGGGAGGACAGGAAGGTTGGACGGATTACATCCCCAATTATTTTTCTGAGATTCCAGACCTGATCACACGCAAGCTAATTCCTGCTGATGTCGTCTTCACCTTGGCCTCCCCGATGGATCAGCACGGATATTTCGCGGTCAGCTTAGCTGCGGATTATACGATGGCGGCCATAGCCAGAGCGAGAGCAGTGGTGCTGGAAGTCAATCCGAATGTTCCTTTCGCCTATGGCAACTGTCATGTCCACATTTCCAAGGTCGCAGCGCTCGTTGAAAGCAGTGAACCTATTTTAGAAGTAGGTTTACCTAAGATCGGGCCGGTGCAAGAAGCGATTGGGCGATATGTGGCCGACTTGATTGAAGATGGTTCAACGCTGCAAATTGGCTACGGAGGGATTCCCGATGCGGTTGTCATGCAGTTGACACATAAGCATGATTTAGGTATTCATACTGAGATGTTGGGTGATGGCATCCTCACGCTCATTGAGAGCGGAGCCGTCACGAATAAAAAGAAGAACTATCACCCGGGAAAATTGCTTGCCACCTTTGCTCTCGGATCTAAGAAGCTCTATCAGTTTATGGATCGAAACCCTTCGCTGGAAATGCATCCGGTAGATTTCACCAATGACCCGTTTTTAGCCGGGCAAAACGATAAGCTGATTACGATCAATGCGACTATGCAGGTCGATTTTCTAGGACAATGCGGCTCAGAAAGCCTCGGAATGCTACCTTATTCCGCCACGGGAGGACAGGTTGATTTCGTGCGTGCGGGGAACCGTTCGCAAGGCGGCAAATCCTTTATTGTCTTACCCTCGACAGCCAAGAATGGTACAATCTCCAGAATTGTGCCCACCTTGTCCCTTGGAACCGCTGTGACAACCAGCAAAAACGATGTCAACTATGTCGTCACAGAGTACGGGGTGGCCCAATTGCGCGGCAAATCGGCTAAACAACGGGCACAGGAACTTATTGCTATCGCTCATCCGGATTTCCGGCCGGAACTCACGGCTCAAGCCCGATGGATGAAGTTAGTGTAAAGTGAGACTAGCTAGAGTCGTATGAAAGTAAGTTTTTAGTATGTGAGGAGTATAGAAGTGATTTTTGATTTAAATGAAGACCATATCATGATGCGCAAAATGGTGCGCGATTTCGCCGAGAAAGAATGTGCACCGAAGGCTGAGGAACGCGATGAAAAGGAAGAATTTCCTCGCGAGATTTGGGAAAAGCTCGCAGATCTTGGACTAGCCGGAATTATCTTTCCTGAGAAATGCGGCGGTGTGGATGCGGATTATCTTTCTTACGCCATCGCCGTCGAAGAACTCTCCCGGGTCGATGCTCCGTTGGCGTGACCGTATCGGCTCATTCCAGTCTCTGTGCTAACCCGCTCCTCAGCTACGTATGAACTCGTTTTTGATAATGTACGAGTACCTGCAGAAAACCTTCTAGGTGAGGAAGGGCAAGGGTTTAAGATTGCCATGGTGACCCTCGATTACGGGCGTATTGGAATTACTTCCCAGGCTTTGGCTATTGCCCAGGGAGCCTATGAACAAGCCTTGAAATATTCCAAAGAAAGAGTCCAATTTGGAAAGCCAATCTCCAATTCCAGGCTAATCAGTTCAAATTAGCTGACATGGTGACCCAGATCGAAGCATCCCCAAGAAGGAATTCACTTTTCTTCTGAAGAATTAAGAGAATATCTTTATACTTATCAATCAAATTAAAAGGGGGACGTCGAATGGCCAGTCGTATTGTTCACACTTCAAAAATGACCTGGGTTCTAGACCCGAATGCACCGATGCTCGGACCTGTTGCTAATGGTGGAACTATTGTGGCCCGGGTTTCGCCGGGTTGCTGGGGTGCCATGATTACACCGGATTATGCCAGCGGTCATGAAGTCACGCATCCAATTGCGGTCGAGGGTGCAGAAGTCGGGGATGCTGTTTGCCTCAAAATTAAAAAGATCAATGTCTTATCCTTAGCGACCACTTCTGGTACGGATAATTTCGTTGAAGAAAATTACGTTGGGGATCCCTTTGTGGCAAAACGCTGCCCAGGCTGTGGTGAAATCAACCCCAAAACCTATATTGAAGGTATCGGCGAAGATGCTATCAAATGTGACAAATGCCATACCTCGGTCAAACCCTTCCACCTCGATAACGGTTACACTATGCTTTTTAACGAAGAACGCTCCCTTGGGATCACCGTTCCACCCGAGCAAGCCAAAGAGATAGCCGAACAAGCCATATATTTCAGCGCCCTTCCCCCCGAATCTTGCCAATACTCCTCCAACTTATTGGCTAAAGGGGATATACCCGGAGTGCTCACCCGAGTTCGGCCGATGGTTGGAAACATAGGTTCCTGCCCAGCCGTTGCCCTTCCCTCCTCCCATAACGCTGGAGATTTCGGAAGTTTTCTCTTGGGTGCCCCTCATCAATACGCTCTCACGGAGGAAGAGCTTATTAAGCGAACCGATGGTCATATGGATGTTAATGAAGTGCGGGAGGGAACGATCCTCATCGTTCCTGTCAAAGTTCCTCAAGCTGGGATCTATGTTGGCGACGTTCACGCCATGATGGGAGACGGGGAAATTGCTGGTCACACCACCGATGTTTCCGCTGAAGTCATCCTTGAGGTTCAGGTGATTCAAGGCTTAACCCTCGAAGGCCCGCTTATTCTCCCACACCTTGAAGACTTGCCTTATTTAGCACGTCCATATTCGGAAGAAGAAAAAGTAAAAGCCCAGCGCTTGGCCCAAGCGAATCACTTCGCAGTCGAAACTGAAATGTACCCCGTTCAAGTTCTTGGTACAGGGGCAGATTTAAACAAAGCCACTCAGAACGGCTTGGAGCGCATGTCCGCTCTCATTGGGTTTTCGATTGCTGAAGTCAAAAACAGAGCAACGATTACCGGCTCAATCGAAATCGGACGTCTTCCCGGTGTGGTCCAAGTCACGATGCTTACCCCAGCTTCTATACTGCAAAAGTTAAATTTACTTGAAATTTATCAAGAGAAATATGGACACTGAAAACTAACTCATTGAATATCGCGATAATTAACTTAATATTCAGAATTGTATTGACGCATTTATTGCTCGAAAGGTATAATCAAATTTAGTTGGTCCTAATATATAGTAAATTTGTCATTAAATATATTTTAGGAGGTGAACAGGCGAAGGTTGCGACGTTATTTGAAAATGGGTATACTTTTTTAAAGGTTAATTTATGAACGGAGGGGGTTAGATCATGAAGAAAAAGTTATTTACCGTAATTTCTATCGCCGCAATCAGCAGTTTGATTGTCGCGGGTTGCGGAGGCAAGGAGGTCACTAGCAGTTCAAATTCCAATGCAACTGTGAACGGCGGAACGATCAAGATCGGAGCTGTCCTGCCGTTAACTGGCGGCTCGGCTGTATTCGGCGAAAAGTTTAAACAAGCCTACTCTCTTGCGCTTGAAGAAATCAACGCCAAGGGCGGCGTTAAAGGCAAAAAATTAGAGATTGTCTATGAGGATAGCCAAGAGAAACCGGCAGTTGGGAAAACGGCTGCGGAAAAACTCGTCAGCAATAAAGACATTTTGATTTTGATCGGCGGACGTTCCTCAGGTGTGACCCTGCAAGAAGCAGCGGTAGCCGAAGAAAACAAGGTTCCCTATTTGATTGAACATGGTTCTTCCGACCTGGCTACTATTGGGGACAAAAAGTATGTGTTTCGTCTAAATCCCACATCAGGCATGTACACAGAGACTTTACGTAAAATGTTCAAAGAAAATCCGCCTAAGTCCATTGCCTACGTCAATGTCGATAACGCATTTGGGGAAGCGGCTTATCAATATGGATTAAAGGGCTACTTTGAGGAAAGCAAAGTTCCGGTTACGATCGAAAAATACAAAGCTGGAGAACTTGACCTGAAGCCTGTTATGGAGAAAGTGAAAGCGCAAAATCCTGAAGTAGTAATCATGACGGCAGGCGATGACAATGATGCCACACAACTGATCAAAGCGGCAAAAGAAGCAAACTTGAGTCCGAAATACTTTATCGGAACCGGTGCAGGTCACTCGATCATCGGTTTTGCAAAACAGGCAGGCGCATTGTCAAATACGGTTTTAACGGCAGGTCCTTGGCACGGAAACAAGAAAGATCCGAAGTGGCAGGAATTCAACAAGAAATTCACGGAGAAATTCGCACATGAACCGGGTGAACACGAAGTGGAAGGATACGCTGCCATTTATGTAATCGCAGACACCCTGTCCCGCACGAAAAACTTAGACCGTGAAGGAGTTCGCGAGGCCTTGGCGCAAACGGATATGGATACCATCTTCGGTCATATAAAATTCGAAAAATTTGGTTCTTATTCCAATCAAAATAAAGCGATTACCGATGTATCACAGTGGATTGACGGCAAACTTTATACCGTTTATCCAACTCAATATGCGGAAAAACAAATTGTTCCCTTTAAGGGTTGGAAATAATTAATAAACAAGGGAGAGGGTAATCCCTCTCCCTTTAAGGTTTATGGAGAATCAAGGGGGAGAATATGTTGCAGACATTGGCAGATGGTCTTCTGATCGGTGGGATATATGCTGTTATCGCTCTCGGGTTAACTTTGATTTTTGGCGTGATGCGTGTGATTAACATGGCCCATGGCGAATTTGTCATGATAGGGATGTTTGTGAGTTATCTTCTGTTTTCAAAGTTGGGCGTGGATCCGTTTGTTAGTATATTGATCACGGTTCCCGCGTGTTTTGTGATTGGATTTTTTTTATATCGCCTTTTTGTTGAAAAAGCGCTGCGGGCCAGTGAAGAAAACACGTTGCTGTTGACGGCCGGAACAAGCATTTTTATCGCAAACTTAATGGCCCTGCCGGCTTTTATCGGTCCGAAGTTTTTGCGTTTGAGCAGTGAAAATTTGTATTGGGCAAACAAAGTCTGGTATGTGGGAGGGATTTCACTAAATGCGGCGATGGCTGCAGGGTTCTTGGTTACAGGTGTCATCATTTTCGTGCTTCACTTGTTGCTAATGAAAACGGATACGGGTTTTGCGATTCGTGCTTCCGCCCAAGATCCCACAGCCGCAACGATTATGGGGGTCAATGTTCCTTTCATTTCAGGCATTACATTTGGTCTTGGAGCTGCCTTTGCGGGAGTGGCTGGTAATATTCTCTCGGCTAATTACCCGATTTACGCCGCCATCGGCACTTTGTTTGTGGTAAAAGCTTTTGTCATCGTTGTACTAGGAGGAATGGGTTCCATTCCGGGGGCGGCTGTTGGAGGGTTAATCCTTGGAGTTACGGAAAGTTTTGGATCCGCCTATGTTCCTCATGGAACGGGTTTCCGGGATGTGTTCGGACTCGTGATTTTCTTATTGGTATTGCTGTTCCGACCACAAGGCTTGTTTGGGAAGGGGCATTAACATGAAAGCAATTTTGACAACAGGGATTCTGGCGGGATTATTGGCATTGGTAGTACCGATGTTTGCCGATATTCATATCTATGCGGTGGTTACGATTGTCCTCATAAGTATCATGTTTGGTCAAGCCTGGAATCTGCTGGGGGGATTTACGGGACAGATTTCCTTCGGACACGCTATGTTTTTTGGCTTGGGTGCTTACGTGGCCATGATTGGGGCGGTTAGAGGACATATGGATATGGGGCTCGGATTGCTGCTAGGCGGGCTGAGTGCCGGTCTTTATTCGATTCCGATTGGGGCTTTGATTTTTCGGCTGCGGGGACCATATTTCGCCTTAGGCTCGCTGGCATTGGCTGAAATCATGCGCATTGTGGCGGCAAACTGGAAAAGCATAACCAACGGCGGAGAAGGGATGCCATTGTCTGGTGTCAACACCATGTTTGGCATCCCCATTTCCAGCAAACAAGAGTACTTTTATATGGCAGTAGTGTTGGCTGCTCTCTTTTCACTTTTCTGCTCTTACTTGATGAAAAGCAAAACGGGTTACAGCATGATCGCGATTCGCGAAAACGAAGAGTCGGCCCAAGCGATGGGCATCCATACTCCGCGCTATAAAAGCAGCGCGTTATTTATCAGCGCTTTTTTAACCGGAAGCGCAGGGGCTTTTTTCGGATACTACAACAAATTTATTGATCCGGATATGGTCTTAAGCACGCATATATCCACAGAAATGATTTTTGTGACCGTGATTGGCGGGATTGGAACGATTGCCGGTCCCATTGTCGGTTCAGCCATTTTGGTGGTGCTGCAAGAGTACCTGAAAGGAATTCCGACCTTGCAAACCTATCCTTCTTTATACTTGACGATTTACGGTTTTCTGCTGATGATGGTCATTCTGTACTTACCGGGCGGCATTGTGGATGGATTCAAAAGATTGTACCGCTGGTTTTTTGCGAAAACTCGCCATTCGGGCATCGGAAAGGAGAAAACCGTATGACCGGATTTTTGGAAGCGCAAAATCTTACGAAACAATTTGGCGGGGTCAAGGCGGTGGACGATGTCTCCTTTTCAGTTCAAAAAGGACAGATTATGGCGTTGATTGGTCCCAATGGTGCCGGGAAAACCACCTGTTTTAATATCATCGCAGGAGCGTTTGACCCGACTGCCGGCAAGGTTGCTTTCAAAGGCCAAAACATTACGGGAAAAAAACCCTATGAACTCAACCATCTTGGCATTGCCCGCACGTTTCAAATCGTAAAACCGCTTGCCAAACTTTCCGTATTCGATAATTTGATGGTCGCTTCGCTCGCTAAAAGCAAAAATCTGAAAGAAGCCCAACAAAAAGCGGAAGCTATCATGTCGCTTACCCAGTTGAGTTCTCTTGCTCATACCATGGCGGGAAAATTGCCAATTGGAAATTTAAAGCGGCTTGAAGTGGCTCGGGCACTGGCGACAAATCCGGAATTGCTGCTGATGGATGAACCGATGGGCGGTCTGACTCCGGCGGAAGTGGATCAGGCAATCGAGTTGATCCGCGCAATCAGGAAGATGGGAATTACCATTGTCATCATTGAACATATCATGAAAGCGGTTATGGCGGTAGCCGAAGCGATTGTCGTGCTGCAAAACGGGAAAATGATTGCCAGCGGGGATCCGCAAGACGTGGTCAAAAATGAAGCGGTAATTAAAGCGTATTTGGGGGATGCCTATGCTGCACATCAGTAATTTGCAAAGCTTTTACGGGAATGTACAAGCGGTATGGGACGTGTCGCTTGCAGTGAAACAGGGTGAAGTGGTATCCATGATCGGAGCAAACGGAGCGGGCAAAACCACCATCCTGAAATCGATTGTAGGATTGGTGACGAAAAAAGGGACGTTGATGTTTGACGGCCAAGACATTTCAACTCTACCTGCCCACCGGATGGCGGGAATGGGGATTGCCTATGTTCCCGAAGGCCGCCGCGTTTTTCCAAGCATGACGGTGGAAGAGAACCTGAAAATGGGAGGGTACAATAAACGGGCCAGAGTAGGACGAAATGATTCTATAGCCTACGTATTGGATTTATTTCCACGAATGAAGGAGCGTTTTCATAATTTGGCGGGAAATCTGTCAGGTGGGGAACAGCAAATGCTGGCAATTGCGCGGGGACTTGTGAGTCAACCGCGACTGCTGCTGCTGGATGAACCTTCACTCGGAATTGCTCCCATTTTGGTAGAAGAAATATTTAAAACATTAGATATCATAAAAAATGAAGTGACAATTATGCTGGTGGAACAACATGTGCACCATGCACTGTCTATCGCCAACCGCGGATATGTGTTGGAACACGGACGGATCGTCTTGGAGGGAACAGGAGAGGAACTGAGGCAAAACGATCATGTTCGAGAGGCTTATCTTGGAATGTAAAGAAATCGCAACTATACAGGTACACGAAAAGGTCAACACACATTGGGGTGCAATGCATCCCGTGTTTAAAAGGATTTCGACAAGCAGATCGAGTCATTGTTTGTTTCATTCAGAAATGCGCTTATGCAGGTGCGTTTATAATGTAAACACAAAATCCCTTGTGGAATAGTTGTAAGTTGGAGTAGAGTAAATGGGGGGGTACGGGATGAAAGGCTTTTTTGGAAAACTTTTGAGGATTAACCTCACGACTAGGTCGTACATTGTTGAGGAGATTCCGGAGGAAATACTTAAAACTTACCTTGGGGGAAAAGGCCTAGGTTCCTACTTGCTTTTAGAAAATGTCAGGACTGGGATTGACCCGCTCTCAGAGGACAACAAGCTAATTTTTGTTGCCGGTCCCGCTACAGGTACGGGAATGTGGGGTTCCAGCCGTTACGGAGTCTATAGTAAATCACCGCAAACAGGATTAT
This sequence comes from Desulfosporosinus sp. BICA1-9, assembly GCF_000802135.1. Classification (NCBI taxonomy): domain Bacteria; kingdom Bacillati; phylum Bacillota; class Clostridia; order Eubacteriales; family Desulfitobacteriaceae; genus Desulfosporosinus; species Desulfosporosinus sp. BICA1-9. The sequence goes on along the minus strand of NZ_JUEE01000107.1, from coordinate 3,188 downwards.
ATGGCGAATCATATTCCGGGGGCAAGGTCGCACCTCTGATGCGCAAAACCGGCTACGATGCGATTATTTTGGAGGGAGCGGCAGACGTGCCGCTTTCTCTAGAAATATCCGATTGCAAGGTCGAGTTCCGAAACGCCAACCATCTCTGGGGTAAAGATACCTTTGAGACGGAAGATCGGGTTTTAGAGGAGGTTGGAGTACCTGAAGCTCAGGCCATAGTTATAGGTCCGGCAGGGGAAAATCTGGTACGGTTCGCCTGTATCGAAAATAACTATTGGCGTTCGGCCGGTCGCACCGGTATGGGCGCGGTGATGGGCTCGAAAAAGGTTAAAGCTATTGTTTTTCACGGTCAAGCCCAGGCAGAAGTCGCTGATCCGGAGCTACTCAAGGACTTAATTAAATCCCTGACGGCGAAGGCTAAAGGGAATGTAGGGGTTAAGGCGTATCAAACTTACGGCACCACCCAGATGGTTAAAACCATGAATTGTGCAGAAACCTTCCCCACAAAATACTGGTCCAAAGGGATTTATGAGAATTGGAAAGAGCTTAGTGGGGACACCTTACTCGCTGAACATGAGGTCAAACCGAATGCCTGTCCCACTTGTTTCTTAGCCTGCGGCAAGCTTACCACGGTCTCTAAAGGAATCTATAGTGGACTAAAGGTAGAAGGGCCAGAGTATGAGACTATTTATGCCTTTGGGGGGCTTTGTTGCATCGGTGATTTAGCTGAGATCCTCCACTTAAATGATCTCTGTGACCGTTTAGGGATGGATACGATCACGGCAGGGAATTTAGTTGCCTTTACTATGGAAGCGGTTCTGCGTGGTAAAGTCGAAGCCAACTTAAGTTACGGTGATGCATTGGGGGTGGCTGACTTACTTGTGGATATAGCCAAGGTAAGAGGTCTAGGGGTGATCTTGTCCCAAGGGATTAAACCTGCCGCCAAAGTTTGGGATCTTGAGGATATTGCCATCCACGTCAAAGGTTTGGAACCCTCCGGCTATGACCCCCGGGTGCTGAAAGGCATGGGGCTGGCCTATGCCACATCAACCAGAGGTGCCTGCCATCTGCGCGCAACCTTTTATAAGGCAGAGTTAAGTGGGATGATTGATCCTGCCATTACCCAAGGTAAAGCCGAAATGTTTATCGATTTTGAAAATAGGTTAACTCTTTTTAATGCGCAAATTCTATGTGTCTTCTATAGGGACATGATCCTCTGGCCAGAACTTAGACAGTTAGTAAAAGCACTTACCGGTTGGGATTATACCCAGCCAGAACTCGAAGAGATTGCCAACAGAATTGTAACTTTAACAAAGGTTTTTAATCTCCGCGAAGGTGCGACTAGGGAACAGGATACACTGCCGAAGCGGATGTTCAGGGAACCGCTGAACGAGGGTCGGGATGTTATCACAGTTGAAGAACTAGACTTTATGCTCGACGAATATTACAAATTAAGAGGGTGGGATAGTCAAGGACGACCACCCGTTATACTATATTAATAGCCAGTACGAAGATTCTGGGCTTTTCAAAAATAGACATCTCCATCTCCATCAAATCCATTGAGGATGAAATCAGTACTTCATCGATCATTGGCATTGAATTTGCATAATAATTAAGGTATGCTTCATTAGAAGTAAACACACGGGGGGTAGATCGGATTGATCGCGTGGACTCTAAATTCATGTAGGCGGGTGAAACTCCCGTACTCCTCGCCAAAAAATTCAGGGGGTAAGCGGAGTGGACATCACATGGACGCTGATCCAAAAACAGAGATTGCAAGAACTAAACGCCAGTGAAGTACAGCAAGAGATTTGTTTTAAGTCACTTCAAGACCGTGACCATGCCTTTCAGGAACAGGAACACCTCTTGGTGGTTAGGGGTAAACGCAGATTACAGGAACTGCGTGAGATTAAGAAACGACCATCTTTGTGTGTGCTCGAACAACAACTCGTCGAAGCTTTGACCCAGAAGGGATTCGTCCAGGTGGTAACTCCAACGATTATTTCAAAAGGATAATTGGCCAAAATGTCGGTCTCGGAGGATCATCCGCTCTTTTCCTAGGTATTCTGGCTCGATCCCAAGCGTTGTTTACGTCCGATGCTGGCGCCAAATCTATATACACTATGGAAAGATTTATTGTGTTTATGGGAAAAACCGATACGCATCTTTGAGATCGGGACGTGCTATCGGAAAGAATCCCAAGGTTCTCTACATCTGAATGAATTTACTATGCTCAACCTGACAGAACTAGGCTTACCAGAAGATCAGAGACAACAGCGATTAGAAGAACTCGCGGCCTTGGTTATGGATACCGCCGGAATTACAGATTATCAGTTGGAATTAACGAACTCCGTCGTTTATGGGGATGCGTTGGACGTCGTAAAAGGCATCGAGTTAGGTTCGAGCGCCATGGAACCCCATACCCTGGATGATCAGTGGGGAATTTTTGATCCTTGGGTGGGGATCGGATTTGGCTTGGAACGTTTATTGAAAGTGAAGGAAGAAGCTCAAAATGTCCAAAGTATGGGTAGAAGCCTTACCTATCTTGACGGAGTACGCTTAAATATCTAAGGATATGATAGGGTATAGCACAAGTGCCTTACAGCTCGCCAAGACAAGAAACTTCTTCTGGCTTGGGTCTGGGCTTGGGTGAGATTTTGGACCTTGTGACGCTGTTTGCGTTAATTAAGCAAATAAACTTTGTGTGCTGTTTAAGTGAATGATTTTGAAATGGTTCGGTGATCTTGACACCGGGCCTCTTTTGTGCGCCGGGCAGTTCTATTTGTATTGGAGGATTAAAGTTCCTCTGTGCGCCGATTCCATTCGGAAGCACTAGCTAACAGACAGGGCGTCGTCCGTGAGGAGGGGTCCGGAGGGTCTGAAGGCAAACTGTGGAACGGAGCGAAAGCGAACCGATGCTGGCTGGTTTGGTGGGTAACTTTGCAAGATGTGAGAAAGCCCGATAAATGGAAAAAGCCAAATTAGTTAAGACGGTCGAGTTCACAGGGAGGCAAGTAGGATGACCCCGGGAGATCTCGCAGTGCCCGTGGAACGGTAACCTGACCTGCAAGGAGTGGTACTCTAAGTGGTCAACTATGCATTGGAGAAGTCAGACGTACCCGTAGTGCGTGCGTGGCAGCACGTTCATCAGGTGGGTTAAAGTCCCACTGGATCCCGGACTGGGGGAT
>NZ_JUEE01000106.1:0-34313 GCF_000802135.1 Desulfosporosinus sp. BICA1-9 | reverse complement strand
GTCACGACATTGTCTTTAGTTTATTATAGAGCGTCGCCAGGGATATCTTTAAGGCCTTGGCGGCTTGTTTTTTTCCTTCTACAGTATCCCCGTATTGTTTTAAGGCCAAACGGATCAGCTGCTTTTCCATTTGTTCAAGGGGTATGACCCCTTGAAGCACCTGTTCATGTTGTATTTGGGCCTGTGAATCTACCAGATTGAAAATATACTTATGAGTTATAATTTCCCCTTCTGCCGTAACCATAGCTCGTTCCACAACATTCTGAAGTTCACGGATGTTACCTGGCCAATTGTATTGCATCAAAAGCTCCTCTGCCTGGGTCGTCAATCCCTTCACGTGTTTACCAAATTTCCGGTTAAATTTAACAATCAAGGATTGAACGTAGGATGGGATGTCTTCTTTGTGTTTACGAAGAGGAGGTAAACGCAATTCAAGGACATTGAGACGGTAATAAAGGTCTTCTCGGAACTTACCACGTTTGGTCATTTCCAGCAAATTACGGTTGGTTGCCGATATTACTCGAACATCCACGTTAATCGTTTGATTTCCACCAACCCGTTCAAATTCCATCTCTTGTAATACTCTTAACAATTTGGCTTGCAAACTGAGATTCATATCTCCTATTTCATCCAAGAAAATAGTTCCGCCATTGGCCAACTCCATTTTACCCAGTTTTGTTTTAAGAGCTCCAGTGAAAGCTCCCTTTTCATGCCCGAAAAATTCACTTTCCAGTAACGTTTCAGGGATTGCGGCACAGTTTACTTTGATAAATGGCTTGTCCAAGCGTAAACTAGCCCCATGGATAGCATGAGCGAATAATTCTTTTCCTGTTCCAGACTCTCCAGTAATCAGAATGGTTGAGTTACTTTTGGCTGCCTTGCGGGCTAAATTTAAAGCGCTTTCAAATTCCGGTTGGCTCCCAATCAGGTCATCAAAGGTATACGAACTCGTAGAAATCTGGTTGATGCGAGTTTGCAAATCATCAATCACTTGGTTGGAAGCTCGCAATTGTTCCATCAGCTTGTAAATATCCGTTAACGGCTGAAAAACGACAACTGCGCCTTCCATTTTTCCATCCACTACAATGGGGGAAGCATTGGCGACCACCTCAACGTTTGCGCCTCCGACCACAGCACGATGAGCGAAAACAGCTTCGTGAGTTCGCAGAGACCGGGCCAGTGCCCCGTTAGGAGAAACGTCAAAGATATTATTCCCAATCCTCTGCCCTGCAGGAATTGAGGTAACACGACTAAAGGACGGATTGACATATTTGATTTGGCCGTTAATCCCCGCTACTTCGATGGCTTCCTGAACTGAGTTTAAGATCGCATCAAGCTCACCTTTTAAGCGTTTTATATCAGCTAGCTTTTCTTTTTCCTCTATAATGTACATCATTAGATTGGCACCTTGGGCTTCAATCACAGCGCAGGTCTTGTCTTTAGCTTGTTCAATTTGTTGTTGAACTTGAGAAGCGCCGGTAGCTTCAATAATCACATCCAGGTTAGGGACCTTCAAGAAATCAGCCAATAGTACACAGGTCTGTACTCCGTCTAATTGAGCCATTTGCATACCGTGGGAATTAATTAGATGATCGCAGACTACGCTGAGCTCGACATGCTCAATCGTTCTTAGGGTTTTATAGATCGACACGCCCCCTTGACCCATGCCGACAATACCCACTTTGATTTTGCGTGCCACTCTATTCCCCCCCACAAATTGGCTCTTTAACTTTATTGTTATTAGAATATTCGCGCTCAGAACTCTATTCTCCTACTTGAATTTAAAGTTTTTAGAATTTTATAATTAAAAAAAATGGCAAGGTTTAGAAAATCGGAGAGACTTGTTAGTATTCTATTTTTTAAAACATAAAGCCTTTCACTGGATAGGCAATAACACCTATTCAGGAAAGGCTTCTACACAACTACCCTAATCCATTAAGACACGTGGAATATAGAGGGATAGATCCGGGAAAACCACGAACATGATCATCGCTAAAATCATCAAGACGATAAAGGGAATTACTCCCTTAACAACTTCTCCCAGAGGCTCCTTAGCCATTGAACTAACCACAAATAGGTTCAAGCCAACAGGGGGAGTAATCATCGCTAATTCCATATTCACCGTCATAACAATGGCAAAATGAATTGGATCAATGCCTAATTGCTTAATGATCGGTAACAAAATCGGTAAAGTAATTAAGATAATGGAAACGGCTTCTAAGAACGTGCCCATCACAAAGAACACAAGTGAAGTGACTAAGAAAAATAACATAGTATTCAGATTAGCCTGACTTATCCAAGCTGCGACTTTGTTCGGAATTTGATTATTAGTTAGGTAGAGCGCAAAAACCATAGCGGCGGCGATAATCAGAAAAATCATCGAAGAGGTATTTATCGTCTCCTTTAAAATCCCACGAATATCTTTAAAATGAAGTTCTTTATAAATAAAAATGGAAACCACTAAGGTATAAAAGACGGCGATAACCGCGGCTTCTGTTGGTGTACAAATACCAGTATAAATACTTCCTAAGATCACAAAGGGTAAAAGGGCAGCCGGAATGGCTTTTAGAGAAGCCTTCCAACGTTGAGACCAGGTGCATTTTTCCATCAGTCCATATTTATTTTTCTTTGCATAGATTATCGCTGAAACTACTAAAATTCCTCCTAATATTACTCCAGGGACAACCCCAGCCATGAACAGCTTTCCAATAGATTCATCCGAGGTAACACCATACACGATCAAGGGAATACTCGGTGGGATCAGAATTCCAAGGGTTCCTGCAGCAGCGATGAGTCCCATGGCATAGCGTTTAGGATAACCACCCTCCACCATAGCTGGAAGCATAATCGCACCGATCGCTGCCGCCGTTGCTGGACTTGATCCTGAGATTGCTGCGAAAATCATACACGCTAAGATCGTGACAACGGATAAGCCACCAGGTAAATGCCCAATCCAAGAGCGCAAACTCTCGATCAAGTATTTAGAAACTCCCCCCCGTGACATTAAAACTCCGGCTAAAATATAACCCGGTATGGCCATCAAGGTAGCCGAATTCAGTCCGGCAAACATCCTTTGAGGGATCATCATCATATTAAAAGTTTCCGTAGTTACGATCAGCGCAATTGTTGACATGGCTAAACTAATGGCAATAGGGACGTTTAACAAAAAGAAAATAACAAAAAGTAAAAACAACAATGCTACTAACATTTCATTACATCCTTTCCGCCACTTTGCCGACCCCGCCGGTATTTCGGGCAGCCTCATAGAGCTTAACTAAAAATCGGAATGTCAAAAGTGCTCCGGTCAATGGAAGAATACTGTAAACCATATACAGTGGAATTCCTACGTCTGTAGACACTTGCCCTGTATTGTGCGTGAAAGAGACTAAACGATAGCCATAAAACCCCATGAAAAGGCTAAACGTAATTCCTACCGTATGCGCAAACAAAGTGACAAAGTACTGAACCTTTTTCGGTAAGACATTAAATAGCATATCCACCTTGATGTGATGATCATTGCGCAAGGCCACACTGGTACCAATTAAGGTCCCCCAAATAATCATATATTGAGAAATCTCATCAACCCAAGAGCGCGCATCATTAAACACATAGCGCATGATGACACCGTAGAAAATCAAGGTAACACCTGCCGAAAGAAGTCCACCCGAAACGATGTCCTCAAGGAATTCAAAGACTTGCCAGAACTTTTTCATTTGCTTCACCTCTAGTTCTTTTTAATGCAATGAGTCTGAATACCTCTTTTGATAAGAGGGTTCTTACTAGAAGAACCCTCTTATCTGTGTATTGAGTTTAAGGGACTAAGACTTACTTCTGGCCGGCTTTAATTGCTGCGTCAATTAACTCTTTGCTGAGTACACTTTCAAATTGTGCATAAACAGGCTTCATAGCTTCTTGGAACACTCCCATTTGAGCTGGGGTTAACTCGGTGAACTGCATTTTTCCACCCTTCTTTAAGTTATCCATACTCTTTTTATCGAGAAGTTCTGCTTGTTCAACAGCATACTTGGTTGCTTCAGCCATGGACTCATCTAAGGCTTTACGGATATCTGGCTCTAGACCTGCCCAAAAACTCTTATTGACGATGATCATGTAGTCGATTCGACCATGATTAGTGACAGTGAGGTATTTTTGAGTTTCTTGATATTTTTGAGTATCAATATTGTTATAGGTGTTTTCTTGTCCGTCCACAGTACCTTGTTGTAACGCTGCATAGGTCTCACCAAAAGCAATCGTTGCCGAACCAGCCCCTAGGGCTTTGAACTGAGCCTCCAGTACTTTACCGGCTTGAGTTCTAAACTTTAACCCTTTAAAATCTGCCGGAGTGATTAGGGGACGCTTATTATTGGTAAACTGCTTGAAGCCGTTAGGCCAGACTGCTAATCCTTGTAAATTATACTTATCCAAAGAATTCATGAGCCCCTTCATTGAATCAGAAGCAAAGAATTTATAGACTGCTTGATTATCAGGGAATAAGAACGGGAGATCCGTATATTGGAATTTAGGGTTTAAGCCCACTAATTTTGTAACTGACGGAGCAATGATTTGTACATTACCCGATTGGGCAGCCTCTAATTCTTCTTTATCTCCATAGAGCTGGGATGACGGGTAAACTTCAACTTTTACTTTTCCATTCGTTTTCTGTTCAGCTAATTCTTTAAACTTAAGTGCTGCCTGCCCCTTTGGAGTATCAGGTGTCACAACATGGGCGAATTTTACGATAATCGGCTTAATTTCCTCTTTTTTGACTTCACCAGTAGTCGCTGCGGGTTTTGCTCCGCACCCAACTAAAGAAAGGGCTAAGACTAGTACTGCACTCAAAGCTACGGCCATCGGTTTTTTTCTAAACATTTTTTCTCCCCCTCAAATTTTTTTAAACTAATCCAATTCACTTATGGTCACTAGCCCTTCCCTCACCTCCTTAAATCCGAGTTATATTTTCTTATCCTCCTCGAAGGCCCCTGCTATAAGGGGTTGCCTCTCAACATCAGCAGCTACAGCGACACTAAGTCGTCCATGACCACCGTGAGTTCCACGCTCAGCTTGAGCTGTAAGAGCTCACTGAGGCTCGCCCCACTTTTGGACAGCAAGTAGAAAGTCCGGGCTAATATCTTGTACTAATTTAGAATAAACCGAGGAAAAACTCTCTTTCCACGTCTGTTTTTCCAAAGTGGTGAGTGCATAAATGTTGACCTTATTCCTCTTCTGAAGTTCCTTTAATTGTTCATCATTGAGTTCACGAGCCTTTTCTCTTTCCCATAAGGTTACCTCGTCCAAAGTGTCCTCTAGCAGTTCACGGGACTGACTGGAAAGTTGATTCCAAAATTCCTGATTTACGATGACGGCATACCCTAAAAATCCATGTTGGCTAAGGGTTAAGAAATTCTGCACTTGATCAAAATCCTTTGAGTAAATATTGGAGATTGTATTTTCTTGTCCTTGAACTCTCCCTTCTGCCAAAGCCGTATAAACATCATTAAAAGGAAGAAAGAGTGTGTCGGCTCCAAAAGCCTGAAATTGCTCTTCTAAAACTCCCTGCGACATGATTCGAAAACGCAACCCTTCTAAATCACTTGGTTTGACGATGGGATGATCGTTATTGGTTAAGTGTTTAAAGCCGTTATCCCACATCACCAGTCCCTTCATATTTTTCTCCTCTAATTGAGTAAGTAATGTCTTACCTAATGGACCATCCATGATTTGATGAACACTCTCCAGATTAGAAAAAAAGTAGGGAAGATCCCAGATCTGCCATTGAGGAAATAATTGAGAAACTTTAGAGGTCGCCGGAGCAATCATTTGCACATCTCCCCTGCTCAAGGCCTCAAATTCTTCACCATCTTTGAAGAGCTGAGAATTTGGAAACACTTGAACTTCAATCGAACCGCCAGACCTCTCCCTGATTAGATTCGCAAAACGTATGGCCGCTAAACCTTTGGGTGTGTTTTCCTCAACCACGTGGGAAAATTTAATGATAATCTTTTCTTCTTTATTGACTTGCTGCCCATCGAAGACCCTAGTACCACACCCTGATAATCCAAATACAACGATGAGGAGGATGAAAAGCCAGCTATTTCTAGCCATAGGTTTTACTCCTTCTGATTCTGTTTTATGAATATTTGTATTGTATTGTATTTTCAGATTATTCACAATCTTTAGGTCCTTTTGATATAATTAAGGTCATATTGGTCTACAGCACAACGTCTACTCACTAATTTTAATTAAAAAAAAGTTGCACTCTAAAGTACAACTTTGTATTTGTTGATGGGTCTACCTACAGTGCCATATTGGGTCTCCAATAACACTCGGTTATTTTTTTCCAGATACTCTAAATACCTACGCGCGGTGACACGCGCTAAACCCGCTCCTTCGGCAACTTCCTCTGAGGATAGTCCTACCTGGCTTTCTTTAAGAAAATTGTAAACTTGTTGTAAAGTAATCTCACGTAATCCTTTGGGTAAATCTTCGCGACTACGATTTAAGGTCGATTCATGAGGGGGATGAATCTTAATCAAACGGTCCAGATCCTCTTGATTCATTTCCCAGCGATTTCGAAACTGCTCTGAGTATGAATAATAATTGTTAAGAGCAGTATGGATCCGATCATATTTAAAAGGTTTAATAATATAATCTACCACTCCAAAGCGCAAACCGGCTTGAACCGTTGCCACATCTTGAGCAGCCGTGATCAAGATGATGTCCGTGGGTAACCCTAGACGACGAATCTCTCTGAGAACTTGAATACCATTTAAATCCGGCAGGTAAATATCTAGAATGACTAAGCGTGGTCTTAAATCTTGGATGATTTCTAAGGCCATTTTACCCGTTTTAGCCTTACCACAAATTCGAAATCCTCCAATTCTCTTGATAAATCCTTCATGGACTTCCATGACCATCGGATCGTCTTCAACAAGGACTAAGTCAATCAGATTCATGGTTTCACCCCCTTTCAAACCTCTTGCCTACGTTGTTGCTTAGTACGATTACGACTAAACCATTTTCAAGGGTAACTTAACTCCAAAACGCGTACCCCATTTTCCAGACTCTAGCTCCATAGTCCCCCCCAACATTTCTACTGTTTGTCTAACCAAGGACAGACCAATTCCCCGATTATCTGTTCCTTTGGTTGAAAATCCCCATTGGTAAATTCTTGCTTGATTTTCGGGAGTAATACCTACCCCAGTATCTTCAACACTCAGAACTAATTCTGTCTGTTCTTGTTTGATACGACAGTGAACTTCTCTTAGCTCGCTGCCCACAACCGCTTCCATGGCATTTTCCAATAAGTTCCCTAAAATAATGGTCAGTGTGTTATCGTCAAAATCCTCCGGCAATTCTAATAAACTAGAATCCGGATCAAATACAACATCGACCTTAAGTTCTTTGCCGCGGTTATATTTACCTAAAAGTAACCCCGCGACGCTGGGATGTTTAATCTTGCTGCTTAAAAATCTGGTTACCTCTTGTTGTTCCTCAGTAACTTGATAAATATAATCCATGGCTACTTGAGCTTTGCCTAACTGAATCAGCCCCGCAATAGTATGCAATTTATTTAACGATTCATGATTTTGTACTCGGAGGGCTTCGATAAATGTTCTAACCCCGGTTAATTCCTCGGCCATTTTACGCACTTCAGTTTTATCTTTAAAGCTAATCACACGCCCTACGATTCGATCTTTGACTCTCACTGGTAAAATATTAACAAGCACCCAGGTTTGGTGAAGAATAAGTTCCGTTGTTTGGGAAGGATCATTGGCTTCTAATAAATCCGTAAGAACATTGAATACCACAAGCTCTTTTAATCGAAGTCCCAGAACCTTGTCAGTAACCCCAGCCATTCGACATGCTTTTTGGTTAATGACTGTAATCCGGTTCTCCACATCCAACGCCACGACCCCATCATCCATAGCTTGAAAAATTGCCACGCGCTCTTCTAGCATTCTAGCTATTTCATTAGGTTCTAGTGAAAACATATTCTTTTTGATATTGCTGGATAGATAAAACGAACCAAGAATGCCTAATGCCAACCCTATTAATAAGGAAGAATAAAGTTCCAGTCTTATGGTACTAATTATTTCTCTTATGGTAGGTACAAGAATTCCAACCGCTACGACACCCACTTGACGAGTGCCTTCATCCGTCAGCACAGGTACGAAAGCACGCACAGACGGTCCTATAACTCCAACGGCTTGGGAGAGATATTCCTTTCTCTGTAGAGAAGGTTCCTCATCCCCATCATTAAAGACGGTCCCGATACGGTCTAAATAAGGATGGGAGTACCTTATCTTTTCCATATTAAAAATAACGATATATTCTACCCCGGTCGCAATACGGATCCGCTCAGCAAGGGGTTGAATTACCTTAGAGCCATCCGCTTCACTCAGATTCTCCTGCACCTCTTCTAATTGTGCCACTGTTCGTGAAATCGCGATGGCTCGATGTCCAATTTCCTGTTCCATTTTATCCGTAATTCGGGACACAATAATCACTCCCGCCAAAAGGACGGATAAAAAAACTAACAGGAATGAGAGCATTGCGATTTTTGTTCCCAATTTTAGATGGGGAATTTTCAACCGCCACTCCCCCCTTTGATAAATCTGAATAATATATATTAATTCGTCAATTTTGTCATAATCCCTTCTAAATTAAATTCCATATTTATTCCCAGAAGTTTATACTGTATATTTGTTAATTTCCTCTTGTCAACGAACGAATAAAGTGTTAAATTTATATATATTCAAATGGAGCAAAGACGCTCTTTGAAGATTAATGTATAATCTTTGAGGGAGTGTTTTTTTGTTTTATACCCAAAATCTTGAAACTAAAACTAATGGAAGGGGTTATATACATGGATATTTTTGGGCAAAACGTCTTTAATGACTCAGTAATGAGAGAGCGTTTACCGAAGGCAACCTACAAATCTCTACGCAAAACAATTGAAGAGGGCCTTCCTCTTGACCCAGATGTTGCCGAAGTTGTAGCTAACAGCATGAAGGATTGGGCTATTGAAAAGGGAGCAACGCATTTTACCCATTGGTTCCAACCAATGACCGGAATCACTGCAGAAAAACATGATTCCTTTATTTCCCCTACCCAGCACGGCCTTGTGGTTATGGAGTTTTCCGGTAAGGAATTAATCCAAGGTGAGCCTGATGCGTCTTCCTTCCCCAGTGGAGGAATTCGTGCCACGTTTGAAGCGAGAGGCTATACTGCTTGGGACTGCACTTCTCCTGCTTTTCTAAAAGAAGATGGCGGTGTCTTAACGTTATGCATTCCTACAGCCTTCTGCTCTTACACTGGAGAAGCACTCGACAAAAAAACTCCTCTTTTGCGCTCTATGCAAACCCTCTCCACTCAAGCCTTGCGCTTGTTACGACTCTTTGGCAATACATCTTCTACCCGGGTCACCAGCACAGTTGGTGCGGAGCAAGAATATTTTCTCATAGACAAGAAATTCTTCGACCAACGGATGGACCTCATGCTCACAGGTCGGACTCTTTTCGGTGCCATGTCAGCAAAGGGTCAAGAATTGGAAGATCATTACTTCGGAAGCTTAAAAACTCGGGTAGCCGCCTTTATGCATGATTTAAATGTCGATTTGTGGAAGCTTGGAGTTCTTGCTAAAACCCAGCATAACGAAGTGGCTCCTGGACAATTTGAGCTGGCTCCTATCTTCGGGACTACAAATATCGCCACCGACCACAACCAACTTGTCATGGATACCATGAAAAAAGTTGCCTTGCGCCATGGCATGGTCTGCTTGCTGCACGAAAAACCCTTTGCTGGAGTCAACGGGTCCGGAAAGCACAATAACTGGTCAATGTCCACGAACGATGGACTTAACCTCTTGGATCCCGGTCATACTCCTCATGAAAACTTGCAATTCCTTACCATATTATGTGCCATTATTAAAGCTGTCGATGATTATGCCGAATTACTCCGACTTTCAGCAGCTACCCCAGGGAATGACCACCGTCTTGGCGCAAACGAAGCCCCTCCAGCCATTATCTCCATATTCCTTGGTGACCAGCTCTCAGACATTTTTAAACAGTTACAAAACGGAGGAGTCAAACGGTCCCTTCAAGGGCAAAAATTAATGAGCGGTGTAAGTACCCTGCCGGCCTTCCGTAAAGACTCTACGGACCGCAATCGGACTTCTCCCTTCGCTTTTACCGGCAATAAATTCGAATTTAGAATGGTAGCTTCTTCCCAATCCATCTCAGGTCCTAACGTAGTACTCAATACGATCTTTGCAGAAGTCTTCTCCCAATTTGCAGATCGTCTCGAACAAGCAGAGGATTTCGCTCAAACCCTTCAACAACTCCTCAAGGAAACTGCCACCAACCATAGCCGCATCCTCTTTGATGGTAACGGCTATGCAGACGAGTGGGTTGAAGAGGCCACAAAACGCGGACTTCCCAATATCACTTCCACAGTTGACGCCTCACTGGTTCTACTGCGAGAGTCCACAGTTGCTCTCTATGAAAAACATCAAGTATTAAATAAAACAGAGCTGGAATCCCGCTATGAAATCAACTTGGAGCAGTATTCCAAACAAATTAACATTGAGGCTCTAACCATGATCGACATGGCTAAGCATCAGATTATACCTGCCGCTGTCAAATATTCCACAGTTTTAGCAAATTCGATCAATGCCGTAAAATCTGCTTCAAGTGCTGTCGATGTCTCAGTACAAGAAAACCTCCTGATCGACCTCTGCTCAACCCTGGTTTCCTTTAAAGCAAACTTGAGTGCTCTGGAAACCGTTACTCAGGAAGCCACGACTCTGTCAGAAGCCTATGCGCAAGCCGTTTATTACCGAGATCTTGTCTTTAAAGCCATGGGAGCTCTCAGGCTTGATGGAGATAAGCTCGAGACGATCATTGACGCAGACCTTTGGCCGCTTCCCACGTATGCTCAAATGTTATTTAAGCTGTAATCCTGGTCAAAGCACACGAAATATGACAATCCTACCCATGAAAATGCCCTCCCTTAGTAGATTTATTCTGCCATGGGAGGGCTCTTTATTGTTTTGTCTGGGATATAGGTCTCACTTCAAAGACTCACTTCATCAAGTTATAACAGCCCATTTTGTCGATGCTAATAACGCCGTTCTTTAATCTGTAGGTGTGAGAATATTTCTCATCAAAAATGTTAGATCATCAAACTGTTCCAAGACATGCGCTCCAGCTTGACGCAATTTCTCCATTTTTTGAGATGGTTTGCCGGCCCCTCCAGAAATCATCGCCCCAGCATGACCAAAAACGGTACCTTCCGGCATACTTTCTGTAAAGCGCCCAGCAATAAAGCTAAACAACGGTTTGGTGAACCCACCGCTACTAAGCAGCTCTGCTGCTTCTTCTTCAAAATGTGTACCCGGCTCCGAAAAAGTTACGACAGCATCCGTTTCTGGGTCCGCCTGAAAAAGCAACAGTAAATCCTTAATGGAGGTACCAATCAGAGCATCCCCTCCTATGCTAATTGAGGTACTCACCCCAAAACCAGCCCTTTTTACCATCCAAGAGCTTTCCGCCGTCATTCCACCACTGCGGGAAATGACCCCGATCCGGCCAGGTACAAAGCAACGCTCAACCTTGTCTCCACCGATGGCCCCGACTTTCATTCGATCCTTCGGGGTTATCATACCTACGGAATTCGGTCCAATCACTTGGACCCCGGCCTGTTTTGCTCTGGCTAAGAATCTCAGGGCATCTAATTGAGGAACGTTTTCTGTAGCGATGATCACCAGTCTTATACCGGCGGCAATAGCCTCCAAGACAGCATCATAGACAAAGGCCGGCGGTACATAAACGACGGTTGTATTAACGCTATGTACTTGAACTGCTTTCTTTAATGTATTGTAGACAGGTATGCCGTGAACATCTTGCCCTTCTTTTCCCGGGGTTACACCAGCTAAGATTTTAGTTCCATAGTCTAAGCTATGTTTTGTCACCATGGCTGCTTCTCGCCCAGTAATCCCTTGGATAGCTATTCTAGAATTTCCATCGAGTAAAATAGACATTTAGTTCCCCCCTCCTGTCGCCACAAGACCCTTAATTCGTTCAACCATACGCTGAGCTGCTTCTGTAATACTAGCCTCATCTCCATAGTACTCGATACCTGCAGCCGTAAAAATCTCTTTGGCAGCTTCGTCATTCACTCCGGCTTCCCGCACAACGACAGGAAAAGTATGCGGATCCTTACCTAAATCCTGTAACGCCTGGACCACTCCTTTAGCCATGACGTCAACCTGAGTATTATTCGTGATGTTATGCGCTACAAACAAACCACGGACCCCCGGTTTGGAGAGTATCCCTTTGGTGATCCCATAGACTTTCCGTTCGGGGGGATTTCCTCCAACTTCACTATAATTAGCAGGTTTTCCGCCAAAGGATACGAGAGCATCAAAAGAGAGCAAGCTCCCTCCACCACCGCCACATAAAAAGCCAATATCCCCGCCATCCATCTCCGTGTAACGTGCTGTTCCCCGATAGGGATCTGCCTCATTAACCTCGACCATTTGCTTTTCCAGTTCAGTCTGGGGACGCCAGGTGCGTTCACTACCCAACTGGACCATACTCGCTAATTCCGGATGCCGATACATGGCACTATCGTCGATACTCATCACAGAAGCGGCTGCCATAACCTCTCCGGCTTCCGTGAGAACTAAGGGATTGATCTCTAAAATTGAGGCATCCTTCTCTAAAAAAACCCGCACTAAACGCACCAAGGTCTGAGTCGCCAGGGTCAGAGGTTTTCCATTCAGACCTAGATCAGCCCAAATCTCTTTAGCCTCATAATCAGGCATCCCAAAGATTGGATCAATATGACGGGCGATCACTTTTTCCGGATGTTCCCTACTTAAGGTTTCAACATCCACTCCTCCATCAAGACTGGCGATGATCACTGGAGCTTGGGCCTTTTTATCAATAGCAATCGATAGATACCATTCTTTGGCAATGGCTAGCTTTTCTTCGACAAGGACTTTGTCCACTGGGAAATGACTGACAGTCATCGCCAAGAGCTCTTGCGTAAACGAAGCCGCTTCCTCAGGGTTGTCAGCGAATTTAATAGCCCCTGCTTTACCTCTCTTTCCTACCGGAACCAAGGCCTTTAACACGACGGGATATCCGATCTGATCGGCCTTTTCTACAGCTTCCTCCGGGTTACGGGCTACGCCGTTCCTAGGAACTAAAACACGAGCCTCAGCGATAATTTTCTTGCTATAATTTTCAAGTAATTTACCCAAAAATAATTCCCCCCAATATCTTTTTCATAGTTTTAGCGCTTAGACCATTGCTGATACGCCTTCAATACAAGATACATACAAGTTTACCGATCCTCACGATAATGAGATCCTATACTTGTGGATCTTTGCCAAGCTGCATCAACAATCAAGTTCGAGGTAATTACCATCATTTTCTGCTGACAATACTGCAACAAATCTCCATAGGTTCGCAACGGCTGGGAATTCAAGCGATCCGCGATATTTGACAAATCCGCTTTGGCCTGCTGAAGTCCTTTCTTAGAGCGAATAACTCCTACATAAAGCCCCATGGAACACTTCAAATCTTGTTGGGTTTCCGACCATGACGAAGACACTTCCAGACTAAGGGAAAGCTCCGTACTAACCCATTGCCCAAATCTAGTTTCCAGAAACTCCTCCATGAAGAGACGACTCAAAACCCTTGATTTCGGCTGCACGCACTCAGCCGCCGCCCACCTTCCGGCCCGCCGACCAAACAAAGCCGCTTCGGTCAAGGCATTCCCCGCCAGCCGGTTTGCTCCATGCAGACCCCCGGCTGCTTCACCGCAAACCCATAAACCAGGAACCGTACTACGGCATTGTGGATCAATCACAATCCCGCCGAGCATAAAATGCTGAGCGGGTGCCACTTCTATCATCTTTGCACCTTGGAAAGCAGTCCATATATCCTGATAATTTTTGGTCATAACTTCAACGGGAACCGCTGAAAAATCTACATAGACTCCGCCACGATCTGTACCCCGTCCTTCAGCGATTTCCTTAAAGTTCGCTCGTGCCATGACGTCCCTTGTTGCCATATCTGCTTGAGGAGAATAGCGCACCATATAGGCTTCACCAAGGCGATTTCTCAGAACAGCTCCATCCGCGAAAGGTGACGTCGAGATTACCAATCGTGGAGTGGCAACTGTGACAGCAGGATGAAACTGGATAAATTCCATGTCTCGTAGAGTTGCTCCTGCTTGATATCCGAGGGCGTAACTGTCTCCACACACATCTCGAGCATTCGTACTTAGTTGGAAGAGACCTCCAGCCCCTCCCCCTGCTAAGACTACTGAGCCAGCATGTACTATGCAAACCGCTGCCTCCTTTTTGTCCAACCCAATAGCCCCGCATACTCGACCACTATCCAGTAATAAGCTGATAATTACTATATTCTCCATAAACTCGACGCCAAGTGCTTTGGCCCTGTCCGCTAAAGGTACAGATAAGCCCAGTCCCATGGTGTGAGGCGATTTCGATACCCCTACTGCCCGAACGATACGAAAGCGAGAATGACCCGGAGAACCCTTAATCAGGAGATCATCCTTGTCCTTTTGGAACTGAACACCCTGTTCCATCAACCAAGTAATTGCCTCTAGCGCTTCAGTGGCTAGTGCTTGGACTAAATCCCGATCATTGAGGTTACCCCCTCCAGTCAGAGTATCTTCAATAAATCTCTCGACTGAATCATCTGTTCGAAGGCCATCCCAGACAACGGAAATATTATTTTGAGTCAGCACAGTGTTTCCGGAACGCCCAGCCTTTCCTTTACTAACCAAGGAAACCTTTAGTCCCTTGCCAGCAGCTTCTACCGCAGCGCTTAACCCTGCCAAACCACCACCGATAATCAAAACATCGGTCGAAAATTGATGCAGTTCCATACCATCGGTCCTTTCATAGGGATGCTTATCCAATTTTTATGACTCCCTCTTCTTCTGGTTCTTCACTTATTAAGCCAAGCCTTGATCCCATAAAGCATGGTAGCTCGGTTGAGACGAGCGATAGACCGAGTGAGAGGAACTTCCTTTGGACAGACTTTAATACAGTTTTGAGCGTTGCCACAATCGGCAATCCCTCCTTCATTCATCAAAGCCTCCAGTCTCCTCTCTCTTTGCAAAGCTCCTGTTGGATGAGAATTCATCAGATCTACCTGGGCAATCGGCGCAGGACCCATAAATTTCGATTTAGAGTTGACATTAGGGCAGGATTCCATACAACAACCGCAAGTCATACATTTAGAAAGAGCATATGCCTGCTCCTGAACCTGCGGAGAAACCCTGGGTCCAGGGCCCATGTCATGTGTGCCATCAATCTCTATCCAAGCCTTTACTTTGCGCAGGTTATCAAACATAACCTGGCGATTCACGACAAGGTCTTGAACCAACGGAAACTTGCTGAGGGGAGCCAGATGAATGGGTTGGGTCAGCCGATCGACTAAAGCGGAACAGGCCTGACGGGCTTGACCATTGATCACCATAGTACAGGCACCACAGACTTCCTCAAGACAGTTACACTCCCAAGCCACAGGGGTTGTGACCTCGCCCTTGGCATTGACCGGGTTTTTCTGGATTTCCATCAAGGCTGCTACCACATTCATTTTCGGGAAATAAGGAATTAAAAATTCCTCGTTGTAGGGATTCGACTGAGGATTGGCTTGACGTTTAATCACTAATTTAATATCTTTCCTATCCTTAGACATCTACACGATCACCTCTTTCGCTACATCGTAGCGTCGCTTGCGTGGTTTTATGAAGCTAATGTCCACAGGATCATAACTAAAACTTGGGCCATCCCCCGTCCAGGCTGCTTTGGTGGTTTTAAGCCAATTTTCATCATCGCGCTCCGGATAATCCGGTTTATAATGAGCACCCCGACTTTCGTTGCGGTGATAGGCTCCTAGGGTAATTACCCGAGCTAAAGAAAGCATACCCCACAGGCGGCGCGTAAACGGAACAATCTGGTTACCCCAGGCAGCACCGTTGCCTACCCCAATATTTTTATATCGTTCCATCAGTTCTTGGATCTTTTGGTCGGTAGCTAACAATCCGTCGTTATTGCGAACGACTGTGACATTGTCCACCATCCACTCCCCAAGTTCTTGATGCAATTTGTAGGGATTTTCCTGACCCTGCATCCCAAACAAAGCCTTCTGTTTAGCCATCTCTTGATCTTTGGCTCCTTCAAAAAGGGCTGTCGGCAAGTCAGTGTAACGTTGCTTAAGTCCCTGGCTATACTCAAAGGCCTTAGGCCCAACGACCATACCGGCATATAAAGCAGCCACTAAAGAGTTGCCCCCTAAGCGATTGGCACCATGGTATTGATACTCACACTCTCCCGCTGCAAATAAGCCCGGTATGTTGGTCATTTGGTTATAATCCACCCAGAGCCCGCCCATTGAATAATGCACCGCCGGAAAGGTCTGCATCGGTACCTTACGCGGATCATCTCCAATAAACTTCTCGTAAATGTCCACAACCCCGGCTAGTTTGCGATCGATCTCATGGGGATCTAAATGCGTAATATCCAGATAGACTTTGTTTTCTCCCTCCACTCCCAGCTTCATGTCCACACAGACTTTAAAGATGGCCCGCGTGGCAATATCTCGCGGTACCATGTTCCCATAGGCCGGATACCAATCCTCTAAGAAATACCAAGGCTTTCCGTCCTTATAGACCCAGACTCGCCCACCATCTCCCCGGATGGATTCAGACATTAAACGCAATTTATCTCGCCCCGGAATGGCAGAAGGATGGATTTGAACAAATTCCCCATTGGCATAAGTTGCTCCTTGCAGATAGGCAGTGGCGGCAGCAAACCCCGTATTAATGGTTGAGTTCGTACTGCGCACATAAATCATGCCCGGACCTCCTGTGGCCAAAATCACAGCATCCGCCGGAAAGGCTTGGATTTCCAGACTTTTTAAATCCTGCACCACCGCTCCCCTGCAGGTTCCTTCCTCATCACGTACCAAGGAAAGCAATTCCCACTCTTCATAGCGAGTGACCAACCCTTCATCCTCATAGCGACGGACCTGTTCATCCAGCGCGTAGATCAATTGCTGACCGGTGGTAGCCCCGGCAAAAACAGTACGCGAGTATTTGGCGCCGCCTAAGCGGCGCACGTCCAGAAATCCTTCCGGAGTTCGGTTAAACTGTACCCCCATCCGATCCATTAAATAAATAATGCTCGGAGCAGCTTCGATCATATTTTTCACCGGAGTTTGGTTAGCCAGGAAATCCCCACCGTAAATCGTGTCGTCAAAATGTTCCCAGGTAGAGTCTCCTTCTCCTTTTGTGTTGACAGCAGCATTGATGCCCCCTTGAGCGCATACTGAGTGAGAACGTTTACAGGGAACCAACGAAAATAGATCGACTTTTTGACCGCGCTCAGCTAGCTTGATCACTGACATTAGGCCGGCCAGGCCGCCCCCGATGACAATTACCTTTCCGCTCATCTCCGACCCTCCCCTAAATGAAGGCTAGCAGGGCATTAATCCCTACAGCCGTCAGAATTACAAATACCGCAAAGCATGCATAAGCCGCAGTTCTTTGAGCCTGTTCCCCCACAGTAACCCCCCAGGATACTAGAAATGACCACAAACCGTTGGCAAAATGGCCAAATGAAGCAAGCAGACCAAACAAGTAAAGAATAAGTATTAAAGGTTGGTTCAAGGCTGTGCTCACGAACTCGAAGTCCATGTTACGGTTGATTAAACCTTCCGAAAAGCGCAATACGACGACATGCCAGGTCACAAACAACATAGTAATGAGGGCCGATACTCTTTGCAGGTAAAATAGCCAGTTGCGAAAATAGCGATAGTTCTCAAGATTGTTTCTGGTTAGGTAAACAATCCATATTCCATAAAGCGCATGATACAGAATTGGGATAAAGATGACAACCAGCTCTAAGAACCACAAGTAGGGTATACTGTGCAAGAGAGAAACCCCACGGTTAAAATCCCCTTGACCTAAAGTGGCCAGCGAATTAATAAACATATGGACCATTAGAAAAATGCCCAGAGGGATTATCCCGGATAAGGAGTGAAGTTTACGCCAGAAGAATGAATGTGCCACCTTAATCCTCCTTTCCTTTGCCTAATAAGCCGGAGAGGTTGGTGATATCTTCTAATTGACGGATTGCAGCCACCAACATTTCAACTCGTGGGACTCCGAAGTGTGAACTTGCCAGTTCTCGGAATTTATGCTCTAATTCGGCTTGGCTGATGGGATTCTCCGGATCACCGGCAGGGTAATCTGTGCGCTGAGTGTAAATCTGTCCAGCCAAGTCTGTAATTTCAACGATCGCTGGCCACTTAGCGGGATAAAGTGCTGTGACCTCCTGATCAGCGATCAGCTCGACACGACTCATCAGAGTCCGAATCGACGGGTCGACTAAGGTAAGTTCGTTAAAATCTCTTAAGCCCGCTTTTCGTTGTTTAGCAGCAAGGGCGACACAGAATGGTAAACTGAATTTGGCGGCGTATAACGTATCTGGCTGGTAATTACCGGTTAGATCAAGGGCTATAGGATAAGTCCTAACGATGATCTTAGCAATTTGTGCCGGTGTTAAGCCATGCTTTTTCACCAGATCCAAAACCAGGTCAATAGCATGGTGGGTATGGCGACAAGAGGCATGGATTTTAATACAGTTTTCGACGATTTTATAGCTTTGCCCAAGACCATTGGTTATTTTGCTGAGGTCGTACTCCTTGGCTGTGGCTCGAACAAACCCTTTTTCCCCTTCAAGAATCCGACTTGCCCCAGTAAAACCTTGCCGAGCTAGCAGCGCTGCCAAAAGGCCATTCAGAGCTGCTTTACCCGGGTGAAGATGTTTGCTCATAGCACCATCCGCCAAAAACTCCCATAAACCTGCCGCCTGGGTACCTGCAGTCCCTAAGGTATGGACCAATTGTTCCTCGCTTAGTCCTAATATCTTGCCTGCTGCTGCCGCAGCTCCAAAGGTACCCACTGTAGCTGTAGTATGCCAGTAATAGTAGTGAGCAGGGGTAACTGCTTCCCCTATTCGAATAGCCACCTCATAGCCAGCAACGATCCCCTCAATCAGTTCACGACCACCCGCTCCAATTTTCTCGACTGCTGCTAGAGCCGCTGGAATGATAGGCGCTCCTGCATGAATAATCGAGGCCTTATGGACATCGTCTAACTCCACAATGTGAGAAATTGCCCCATTGACCATAGCCGCTAGGATGGAAGATGTTTTCTCCCCTGTGCTGATAAGGGTTGCCTCTTCTTTCCCTCCTAGCTCCTCGACTATCGATAACACGATACGTCCTGGCTCTCGTTGGGCACCGGCAGCCGCAGAACCAAGCCAATCTAGAAAAGCATTCTTTGTAGCCAAGACCACCTCATCCGGCAAAGATTCAAAGTTAAGTTGCTTAATAAATCGTGCTAGTTCCAGAGAAATACCCAATTTGCTCTCCCTCTTTTCGCGAATTTTCTTATTATTTAGAAATATAATATGCAAATTCTGTGCCATCTCAAAAAAACAGAAACACCCCTAATAAAGAGGTGTTTCTGTTTAATATTTGAACGTTATCCAAGAATTGTTCACTTTTTGTACGTGATATCCGGTTCAATCCCCTCTGTTTGTTTATATTTAGAACGTTTAGGCATCATTTAAATAACTCTTCAAGATTCATACAAAAGCCCTGCAAAACCTCTGAATGAGCTATCCCTATTTCCTTCAATACCTCTACCTGATGATACTGCCCTTCCTCATTTAAAACATAGATTTGTACAATACTATAGCCAGCTACGGCTATAGTCCTTAAGTCAGGAATTTTATTTCTTTTTGGTATTCATTAGCATACCAATTGCCATAATCACGCTGAAAATAACAAGGTAGAACAAGACTGCCTTGCCATGGGAATAGAATGCAGCAACGACCATGAAGACACAGGCACAGATAGCAAGGGACGGCATGAGGAACCGTTTAACGAAGTTTAGAGACTTCTCTTTTACCATCATCATAACGAAAATAGGAATATACATCGCATAGATGCTCACAATCGGAAGTTCAGAACTATCAAAACTAAACGAACCGAACCAAGGGACAGCTGTTAGATTTGCACCGAAGAAGTACAGCAGCCACATACCGCTTAGCAGTACACCTAAGATAGAGGAGTTCGTTGGCATATTGGTGTTTTTATCAATGCTTTTAAATACCTTTGGATTAGGGCCCATATCTCTAGCTGCCAAAGAGTAGAAACCACGGGTGCAGCCCATCATCAAACCATTCAACGTTCCCAAACAAGAAATTACAACAAATACGAACAGAACTGTTCCTCCTAGACTGGAGAATACCGTAGAAAAAGCCAGCTTTGCTCCCGCTTCGCCGCCTTCCATCATCACGCTGTTACTCACAGCCCCAGCCAGTCCTACATAGTACAGAATGTATAAGAGCGCAACAAACATTGTTCCAAAAGTAAGTGCCAAGGGCAGATTTCTCTTAGCATCCTTCAATTCAGCATTGATACTGGTGGCAATAATCCATCCTTCGTATGCGAAAGCAGTAGCAACAACTGCTGTGAAAAGCGGGTTGGCACTCGTCACATCAGCAATCGCACCACTCGTGAAATTACTTACTAAGATGCCATTGCTTAGTCCGACGATGATTCCGACAACTGCCATTAGAGCAAGAGGGACAATCTTGATGATCGTCGTCGAGACTTGGAACTTACCGGCAAGCTTTGGTGAAAGCGCGTTTAAAGCAAAGCTCCCGACCAGGAAAAACCCAGAGATCGCCATTGCTTCACTACCCGCAATATCCCATCCCAGCAACACACAAGTGTATCTAGCAGATACCCATGCCAGTACAGAGGTGAGCGTTGGATAATAAATAGCGGCCATGAACCAACCAATAAAATAACCGTACTTACTGCCTAGAGCAACTTCAGCATAATCAACAATACCATTCACTTTCTCATATCGGGTGGCCATCGTTGCGAATACATAGGCACAGACCATCATTATGATTCCGCCAATGCTCCAGGCCAAGATACCCTGTGGAAGATCACCTCCAGTAGCCGTTAAAACCTTCTCCGCTTTGAAAAATACGCCGCTGCCAATGACAATGCCAATAACCATTGCTATAGCAGTTAAAAGTCCGTATTTTTTCTCTAATCCGTTTTCCATCATTCAATCTCCTCGCTAGCTATATATTTTGCTAAAATAAAAACATTTATAACTGTAACATAATGTCCTTTAAAAATAAATACTAGTTAGGACTTATAAAGTGCTATGACTACCTTGTGTTTGCATAACCAGGTTATATTAATATGGTATTTTTCACACTGCCTGAGTCAATAATAAGCTAAGTAAAAGGTATTTAGAGAAATCATTCGAGGAGAAGTTTAAACCTAATCTTATTGTCTGAAAGGGTGCTAAGGTCTACGGCGCGCCCCTTGCGCTGATCATCTGTGCTGACCATAGTGTTTCGTGGAAAAGGCCGCAGGACGGAAAAGATATCGCTGATATTGATGCTAGTATTGTAACGGATCATATGATGTTGCAGGCGACAGAATTGGGTCTGGGGACGTGTTGGATCTGTTATTTCGATGCTAAAGTAATACTAACTGAATTTAATATACCGGACAACTATGAACCAGTAAATATTCTAGCGATTGGGTATGCCGATTCTGAACCACTTTCTCCAGATCGACACATCACATTACGCAAGAATCTTGAAAGCACTGTTTGGTATGAAACCTTCTGACATTCACACATCCATCGACATTCAAAGGGACAGGTAGATTGTTTCTCCATGAAACAAATTGCCTGTCCCTTTGTATCTTCTCCTGCTCTTTCCAACGTACTATCATACAATTTTTTTGATATCCTGTAGCCGCTCTGCACCAAATCGTCGAGATATGGGCGGACCTTAATAATTTTCCCTGTAATTGCAAACAACCCTAATCATTTTACAGCTCCCATTTCATCCAGTAACTTTCTAAGAGACTCATCATCCTGGGATTGCTGCTCTTCCGTATACTCGCCCCAATGCAATCCTCGGCTTTTCAAATCTCCATAAAATCTAACAGTGACCGCCCTGAAAGTTGCGCTGCTTGGGCTAACGAGGCGGCCTTGCTTGCCAAAAGCCCTATAGCAAGAGACAGTCTGATCCTGTCATCCAACGAAGTCCCGACCCCTAAACTATTAACAATTGCCACAAAATCGTTTGGTATGTTCACCTGAACCTTTGATTGTTTCAAAGCCATCAGCATCACTCCCTTTTGTATCAAATTATATACTAACTTAAAAATCATTTATACCCAGACAGGTAAATATTGTATAATTTGTGCTTATTATTTGAGTTCCGATAAGGAGAGTTATGACAATAGAGGGATCTCTTTCATCTTCCATTATCCCTATGGGAGGAAATATGACCCCGAAGGCGAACTTCGAAGGCCTTTTCTGACCCGAGCACCTGTCCCCACCTTTTCACAAGCTAAACAATAAGTTGATAAGTTGGTGTCAGGCACCGAGGTCCGAGGTCTTAAAATAGATAATATGATATGATCTGCCCAAAATCCTGCCATTTATATGCATTAGTCTTTGTAGATTTAAAATCATACAATACGCCATCAATATAGATATCTGCATCGGCTCCGCCAACAAGATATCCGACCTTCCCAAATGTTGGATTATATACAACATCACTCTTTTGAGTTACCAATCCTGAATCAAAGAAATTCTTAAAAAATGTATTGCACATCTGTGCTAAATCATTAAATTGTTCCATATCTAGATTTGTGAGCTCGTTAATATCCTCGGGTATGACTTTAGATCTATAAATCATTTCAAGTTTTGCAAAATACACAGCATATGTGATTAAATTGCTTGTATCAAAATCATACTTATAATTTGACTTAGATAGTTTCTCAAGAAAATCCTCATAAGCCTTCCATTCAATTCGATTACTCACTTTATCAATGAGCATGTCTATTTTTTTGGCTACATCGCTATAAACGAACTCCATAATGTTAGACAAGTATGAGATATAACGTCCTACTAATTTACTGTACTCATCAGGATTGACCCTAAATTCAAGATTGAGTAAGCCTTTCAATGCATTCAAATTCAAGAATGAATTCCAACATTCTTTATCAACTGCCTGCCCAATAAAAAATCTTGCAAGATAATCAAAAGCAATACCTGAAACCCCGCCTTTATCAAGCTTTCTTGCATAGCAGACAAACCGTCTCAAGTGCCGGGGTCACGCAATATGAACCTTTTCTAAGTAAGGCATGAATATCTTTGAATAACGCCATGTGGTCACCTCAATAAATAGACATTTCAAAGCCGTAAACCATTATTTACTAATTTCTTTGTTTATCCCTAGAAATCCTGCAAATTTTAAGAGATCATTTTTTGCTAACCCCAAAATGCCTTATACTTTTTAACGATTCTCCAAACCTTTTAACGATACCTATACTTTTTAACGAAAGGTAGGAATTTTGCCCAAATGGGGGTGCATCTTTTAACGAAAAGGGAGCAGAAAACACAAAAAGCATCGCTTTAATCGATGCTTAATCTGCCCTAAAACGCCGAAAAGCCCAGTATTACTGGACTTTTAATTGTATCAATTATTGAGTACTTATTTGTCTAATAACTCAATAATTGATACAATTAAATTATGCACCCGCTCTTTTTCAAGGGGGGTGCATTAGCTTTTTTGGGGGTGCAAAATCCGAGGGGGTGTATTCAAACGTAATTCCCTCGTGAATTGGGATTGTAATTATCTTAATTTGATACTGCCTGGTAGAAGGAAACTTCAATGCCAAACTTTCAAAAATACTGGCATCCTCAGCTACTGGATCCATTAGTAAGCACCTCTTATTGGAATATTTGTCTTGGCTCCGATAACACCATCTCCTGCCCCGAACTGCCTGCAACTCTTGACGTACTACTAGCAAAATAGACCCAATCAAAAAGAAATACACTCCTAAGTCAAAATCAACGCAGGAATGTATTTACGTGTCTTACTAAAAAATGCTTGTCCTGATAACTCTATTTTTTTCACAATATAGATAGAAATAATTATAAATCTTATAAAAAAAGGCAAACTAAATTCTAAGCAACTTTTTCTAGCAAGGAGCGTTTCAAATTGAATAATAAACAAATAATCGGTCAGTTAAAACAGATATATGAATTAGAAAAATTCCAAATAAATTATTACACATCTCAAATATCTTCGACACAAAATAGCTTACTCGATAAAGCTTTATCTAAAATTATCCAAACTGACAAAGAACATACTGATTTTTTTGTTCATATATTTACAGATGAAAATATTGAAATACCAAAAATCGCAACTACTATAGCAGATATTGCAGGCAGTATCATCGGAGAATCTATGGAATTAACCGGTCAGGCAAATACGTTCAAAATAGGGGTTTCACTAGAAGAAAAAGCTTTAAGTGCTTATTATGAACTTCTAAAAGAAAATGATCTAGAGTCAAAGCTTAAAGATAAATTAATCGATTTCAAACTTGATAAAGAATTTCATATGTTATGGTTGCAACACTATGCCCAATATTTGAAACATAGATCATCTCAAAAAAATTATTTATTATACGAAGGTATCGAAGAACACCCTACAGTTAATTTAAACATGCGGTGGATTTAAATAGTAATAATCATATCAGGTGTTTGAGCATCCTTCTCCATACTTTTAAGTACTAACAGCTTGTTTCAACACTTAACCAAGATGTTGTGGGGATGCGGCGGGAATACGCGGTATGTTGATAAAACCAGATTCTGAGAAATGGGGAGTTTAAGTGGGGAGAGGAACTAAAAGAAATCTTAAGTGTGATTGTGGGAGTGGGGGAAAATATAAAAAATGTTTAGGATATCAAAAACTTCGTAAAAGGATGATGGCTTTATGAGCATCCATGAGTGCTGCACAGATCCGACTGAGCGAGCCATCATCCATGACTGGGATACCAGTCACCTGTCATACTAGCTAGACTTTGCCCCGGTAGATTCTTCGAATACTTTCGACATTTAGCACCCCCAAATTCTAGCATCTGCGTCCGAGAACAAAAACTGCCAGAGTTCTAAAACATCTCTGGCAGTTAACAATTCATCAATACTGATAGGATCGATTTCTAAGTCCTGTTAATATGTGAATCATTGGCACTCAGTCTTTCTGCATTGTTAGCCAACATGGCATCAATTGGATTTAAGAATTGTTCATCTAGTTCCCATTTCGGTTTTTGGCCGGATTCCATTTCCATACTTGTTCTGATTAATTGAATCATATCCTCCAGAGTAGCCTGTCTTGGATTAGTCAGGCCGGCTACATCCTTTGAAGCATTTTCGGCCATGAGGCCGACATTTTCTTCTTTTGCGCCCAGCTCACTAAGATCAGAGGGAATTCCTAGTTCGGCATTGAGTTCATTAATGGCGGCCAGGACAGTTTCCACTGCGTCATCTTCCGTAATATCTTCTTCCCCCATGGCTATGGCTATATCCATAAATCGTTCAACGGGTACCGCCGGAGCGTTAAATTTAAGGACATAAGGGATCAATGCTCCAGTAATTAAACCATGATGCCTGTTGGAAAACCCGCCAATTTGATGGGCTATGGCATGAATATATCCTACCCCGGCGTTATTAAAGGACATTCCGGCCATGAATTCAGCGTACATCATTTTCTCTCTGGCTTCTGTGTCGTTGCCGTTGGCAGCGGCTTTTCTTAAATAGTTAAAAACCAGTTTAATGGCTCCCAGAGCCAGAGCGTCCGTAACGGGCGTGGCTTTAAAAGAAACATAAGCTTCAATGGCATGTGCTAACACGTCAATACCTGAAGAAATCGTTACTTCCCTAGGCATGGTAGTCATTAAGGAAGGGTCGTTGACCGTTAAGGTAGCGAGCATCTGCGGGTCCACGATGTCCATTTTTACCTTTCGTGATTCATCAGAGATAATATCAAAAATTGTCACTTCTGCGCCGGAGCCGGAAGTAGTATTTATGGCGACCCAGGGGAGGATAGCCTTGGGAACCTTGCTTAATCCCTCATAATCAGCAATTTTGCCTCCGTTTGCCGCCAACAGGGCTATGCTTCGCGCGCAATCATGATTGGTGCCCCCGCCTACCGAGATTATAAAGTCAAAATCTTTTCTGAGAAGATTGCCCTTTTTGAGGTGGTCTAAACCATTTTCGACAAATGAAATAGTCGGGTTGGGATGTTCTACTCCGTCAAAAATGCTGTAGGTTATACCTGCATCCTTCAAAATGAGTTCTACTTTTCCCACATGACCTAAATTGACCAAGTTTTTATCGGTAACAATGAGTGCTTTTTTGTATCCTTTGGCATGTAATTCTTGGCCAAAATTATTCAGGCATCCTGTTCCCATGAGGTTAATGCTGGGCATATAAAAATAGGTTGGTTTTTGCATGAAAACTAATCCTCCTTTATTTTCAACTAAGGCCTGTAGACAGGTGGTCTAATTAAATAATCCTTGATTTTACCGTATTCGAGATACTCATCATATATCTTCATTTCTTCAACCATAAAAGACATGAACAAATCCCTGAGTTTCGGCGAAGTACTGTGAATAAAGGCCATGGTATGAACCGGTAAAAAGGCCTGAATGCCTCTTAGTATCCGTCTGTAAATCTGCCTGTCCGATATCAGCTCGGAATTTACCGTCTTTTGGGTTTGTTTTGGTGGCCTGAGAGATAAAGGAATGCCATAGTTCAAAAGCTCTTTTTCTAATAACTTGATATGCTTAGTAAGAGTCTTGTTGCCAGAATTAAGGACTAACTTTAAATCATCATCTTTAACGAAGCTGTTTAAAAGATTGGTAACATATATGACGTTATATCTCTGCATCAAATGATTCCAGAGATGGTAAACCTCGCTTACATTTATGGTTCTTTGTTTATCCCTGAGAGACTTGCCCATTTCAGAGATTTTTCCAATGTACTTTAATATCTTCATGATATCAACCTCAATTTTTTTTAATTTTATGGACGATAGACAGGCGGTTGATTTAAAAAGCCTTTTAATTTACCGTATTCAACCAGCATTTCCTGTAATTCCATAGTCAAGAGCAAGTGATTTTTTAAGCCTTTTCTGACGTCAGGGGTGGTACTTTGCATAAAGCCGATGCCAAGAATAGGAAAAAATGCGGCAATAACTTCATAGAACATTTGGAAAATGTCCCTGTCACTAACAGCCTCCAAATGAACTGTCGAACTTACGTCTGCCGGCGGCCTCATGGGAAAAGGCAAATCGTAATCGCGCATTAATGCTTCCATATCATCAATTCCTATGAGAAGGCCTTCTTTGACCTTGTTTTTTATTATTGTTAAATCATTATCTTCAATCATATGTTCAAAAATCTGGATGGTTTCCAAGGCATCCAACTTGGTGACTAAAACATCCCAAATATAAAAAACTTCTACTACATTAATAATTTTTTGTTTTTCCCTGGCTGACTTACCGATATCAGTTACTTTTTGCAATTTATCCATTAAATCTACTATTTTTATCACTCCCTTTTGTTTCTTGCTTTCTTATAATTTCCTGAACGTTATTCTAATATACTCAACTTACGCAGGAAGGATTCAAAATTTATCGTTGACTAAATACTTATACGTGTGATAAATTTAAAGGTTACAAAATTAATAGCAAAACACCCGGGAGATCAGGAGAAGGAAGACAGGTGGTTACGATATCAATCGCTTGGAGGTATGCGGAATGCAGAAGGCCGAAAAAGTATTAGATATCATCGGCGACAGAGGCAATCGAAAGGTGCCGTTATGCTAATGTCGGCTGATAGTGAATCACTGGCGAGCGGAGTGCACAGGAAACTTGCACGCTCCGTTCTGAGAGGGGCATTTGGAAAAGTACTATTTTCGGATAGCAACTCGCTGGGTGCCTACTCTACCGCTCGTACGGTTCGGGAAGGGGCGGGTTACTTTGCTAATCCGCCTATTTCATACTCAAAAATAAAATGCGTTGGTGTGAGAATGTCTATCTTCTCAACCAACGTATTAAATATTTCTTCATCAAACTCTTCAAGCAGCGAGTCCCTGCTATTTAGTGTCTCTAGGATTTCGTCAAACCTTTGTTTCAACCCATCCTTCGATTCGATTACCTTATCAAGCTCCAACCTTTTCTTTCGCACTTCCTCCAGATCTTCAGATATGCTTTTGTATTCCTCGTTTGTTATTATCGGCCCGTAGTCTCTCCGCTAAACGGGTATTCCTCTTTGACGTCTTATTATTTCGAACTGCCATAGCAACGGCCTTCTTCGTACCTACTAGAACAAGAACCTTCTTAGCCCTAGTAACACAAGTGTAGAGAAGATTTCTTTGAAGCATCACGTAGTGCTGCATCGTTAAAGGTGCCACTACGATCATATATTCACTTCCTTGGCTCTTATGGATTGTGGTGGCATAAGCCAAAACGACTTCATCTAGCTCTGTAGCATCGTAATCTACCACGTTCCCATCAAAGTTTAAGGCAAGAGTTCGTTCCTCTGTGTCAATTTTAGAGATACTTCCGATATCTCCGTTAAAAACGTTCTTATCATAGTTGTTTTTAATCTGCATGATCTTATCACCAAGTCTGTAGACCGTGCCACCATATTTAATAGAAGTAGTTGAGGAATTCAGTGCCTCCTGCAAAACCGCATTGAGGTTTGCCGCTCCTGTTTCTCCCCGTTGCATTGGGCACAGAACCTGAATGTCGTTGATAGAGTCAACATTGTAGAAAGAGGGGAGCCTCTTAGTGCAAAGCTCTTTAATCGTTTGGGCAACCTTGGTCGGCTCATCTTCTTCAATAAAAAAGAAATCACTGTTACCCTTCAGTTCAGGAAAGTCTCCCTTATTAATTTTATGAGCATTGGTGATAATGGCACTTCCTTGAGCCTGTCGAAATATTCTTGTGAGCTTAACGACGTTGACGATCCCCGAGTCAATTATGTCGTTCAGTACATTTCCAGCGCCTACCGATGGCAACTGATCAACATCACCAACAAGTATGACCACGGTTTCATTGGATACCGCTTTCAGAAGGTTGTACATCAGGATGGTATCAACCATCGACGTCTCATCGATAATCAGAACATCACACTCCAAAGGGTATTCAGCATTCTTCTTGTAACCTTCAGGTGGCTTGTACTCTAGTAACCGGTGAATCGTTTTCGACTCTAACCCTGTGGTCTCAGACATTCTTTTAGCCGCTCTCCCTGTTGGTGCTGCAAGTAATACTCGTGCTCCCAGTAATTGAAATACCTTGATAATAGCCAGAGTTGTGGTTGTTTTACCCGTTCCAGGTCCACCTGTAAGCACCATGAATTTTGAAGCCGCTGCTGTCTTTACCGCATCCTTTTGCACCTCGTCGTAGCTAATGTCATACTCCTTTTGTATCGTTTCTACAATACTATCCACATTTGTCATTGAGTAGAGAGTATCTACAGCTAGAATAGCCTTCATTCTCTTCGCTATACCCAATTCGCTGTGATAGAAGGGTAGTAAAAAGATGGAATCTCCTTCATCGAGAATGACAGTCTTTTCCTCGATCATCCTAGCAAGAGTTGAATCAACCAGTGATTTCTCAAGTTCTAGGATCTTCTCTGCTTCTTCCAAAAGCTGTTCCCTTGTGCCATAACAATGTCCGTCATTGGAAAGTTCGTTAAGTACATAGACAATCCCCGAGCGACAGCGTTCAAAGGAGTTCTTATTGAAGCCCATCTGTAAGGCAATTTTATCTGCAGTTTTAAAGCCGATCCCCCAGATGTCATCCGCCAGTCTATAGGGATTAGTTTTTACAATTTCAATACTATCATTTCCGTAAGTCTTATATATTTTAACTGCAAAAGCAGTAGATACTCCATTGCTTTGTAAGAATAGCATGACATTCTTAATTTCCTTCTGCTCTTGCCATGCTTTTTTAATCATGTCCACTCGCTTTTGCCCTATGCCCGCAACTTTGACTAAATAGTCTGCTTCCTCCTCCAACACCCTCAAGGTGTCTTCTTGGAAATGTTGAACAATTCTCTTGGCATACACCGGTCCGATGCCTTTTATGAGGCCGCTTCCCAAGTATTTTTGAATACCTGCAACCGTTGCCGGAAGAGTTTCACGATAATCCAGTGCAGCAAACTGCTTCCCAAACTTGCTGTCCATCTTCCATTCGCCCTTAAGCCGAATGATTGATCCAACATTCACAGCAGCTAGGCTTCCCACTACAGTTACGAGGTCAGCATAACCCTTGGATTTTATTTTTATAACACTGAAACCATTATCTTCATTTTCGAAGGTAATTCTCTCAACAACTCCGCTTATGTATTCCATTTTAAGCCCTACCAATCATCTATCAATTATACTAAAGAAAGTTATACCAGTGGAAATGGCTCCGCAGCTTATATGATGTAAATATTGATGGTCGTGTTACGATTTCAAGGATAATTTCTTCCATAATGTAGTTCGACTAATTTTTAATAGACTCACTGCACTGCTTTTATTTCCCCGGCAACGGTGCATAACAGCATCAATCAACTGCAGCTCCATGTCTTCCAAAGTCCCTAACCGTATGATTATATCCTCCCCGACCACCAGATCCTGGATTTGCTCATTTTCACATGTACTAATTGACGACCTTTGGCAAATCATCTTTGACTCGAAAACATCGTTTATAGGTTTAGAAGGCGAATTCGTTAATGAACAAATCGCCAAATCCGATGGCTTAATAGTGGATTCAGGAATCCCATTTACTGGTTCTGAACCGTCAAGTAAATCACGCAGTTCCGGAAAGGAAATTAATAGTTCAGATCGTTCCAGTGGTTCCCCTTCACCTACCAACACCGCATATCGTTCCAGAACATTTTCTAATTGACGCACATTTCCTGGCCAATGATAGTCTTTAATTGCCTGGGCAAA
The DNA here is from genome assembly GCF_000802135.1 of Desulfosporosinus sp. BICA1-9. Lineage (NCBI taxonomy): Bacteria > Bacillati > Bacillota > Clostridia > Eubacteriales > Desulfitobacteriaceae > Desulfosporosinus > Desulfosporosinus sp. BICA1-9. The sequence goes on along the minus strand of NZ_JUEE01000106.1, from coordinate 3,353 downwards.
TTCCTTGGCTAGAACTGGACGATAGCCAAGCTTAACAGCTAACTTTTCCAGTATAGACTCAATTAGATCCGCAATGTCTTGCTGGCGCTGACGCAACGAGGGTAGATATAAGTTCAATACGTTAAGACGATAATAGAGGTCGGAACGAAACTGACCCGCGTCAACCGCTGCCTGCAAATCCTCATTGCTGGCAGCAATGATCCGGACGTCCACAGGGATTACTCTATCTCCACCGAGGCGACGCACCTCTTTAGTCTGCAACACTCTGAGTAACCCTGCTTGGAGGTTGAGTGACATCTTACCGATTTCATCCAAGAACAAGGTGCCCCCATTAGCGAGTTCAAAAAGTCCAATTTTCCCTCCCTTTTTGGCACCTGTAAAGGCTCCCTCATGGTAGCCAAACAATTCACTTTCCAACAAACTCTCCGGTACGGCAACACAATTTAGGGGGACAAAGGGACCGTTTCTCCTCGGACCATCTGCATGAATGCTTTGAGCGAATAATTCTTTGCCTGTCCCACTTTCTCCCCAAATTAGAACAGTAGCCTCCACTTGGCTAAATCTCTTCGCTTTGGCAATCGTATCTTTCAAGGCTGACCCGACCAAGTCACGAAAGGAAAAATGCGCGACCAAACCCTTAGCTGCACTTGCCTTGCGCTGGTGTTCCTCTTCCCTTTTCTTGACTTGCCTAAATTCAGCGAGTTCCTTCGCCTGGACCAAGGCTCCGGCGACTGTACTACGGCTGGAATAGATCAGTATACCGACCATCCCAAAGGCGTTTGCCAAGCGTAAACCCCAGTGACCGCCGCCCACCACAACTTCACAACCATCATGATGCGCTTTTTCCATCTGGAGGGATAATTCATTCATTGTCCGATACGGATAATACTTTATCTCTTGTCCAAGCATAGAACGGACCTGAGACAAAAACCCCTGATCATTCAAGCTGGGATGGTTCAAATATCCGATCTGTCGGCTGACAGTCAGTGCTTTCGCCAAGGCTTGAAAAATATCAAACTCACTTGGTGCCAGAGTCACGATTGGCAATGAAACGTTTTGTCGCAAAAGTTCCGCCGTAGCTCCTCTACTCACAATCACTTCTGGATTCGACGTTTCCAGGTAATGTCCCACTTCGGCTACAGCCTCTTCCAGCACTGCCTCGATCACGTTGAGCTCAATTTTTAACTGTTTGGCAAGTTCTTCTACTAAAACCGTCAATTCTGGGTATGCAGACGTCACAAGAATTTTGCTCATAAATTGAAGTCCTCTCCAAGATCCTCGTATGTATAATATCTCCAATATTCGACATTCATGATGCTATACCCTGCAACGCCCCTAGAATATAGGCCTTGATCATTCCGAGACGTGCGTCTTATAATTGTCGACGCCAATAATTGGAGTAGATAGCCCCCAGGGGATTATGAGCAAGTACTCTATCTTTAACAACCAGGGTTGTCACCGGTGCTTCAGAATATTTTGTAAAAAGGATATCATGTCCAATACAAAGCCCGACAATAATGTTAAGCTGCGTGCCTAGCTTATTTAGATACTTAACCTGACCGACAGGGTTACAGGCTGCTTCGTAACGCTCCGGCTTAACATTAGGTATTTCATATTCCTTTTTATCAACTCCACATACTTTACAGCATACCGAATGAACTTTAAAATGCTTGCCCAAAATGGCAGAAATTTCTTTGACCTCTTTGCTCAGACCGACACAGAAGCCGATTCCCAGCTTTTGATAACCCATCGCTTCACTAAATTTAATCAATTCCTGTATACGGGTAATCTTCATATAATAGTCTGCCTCTATACGACTAGCTGTGGCTAACATCCGCCTGTTTTCCTCTTCCAGATATTCAGGCTGTTGGTACCCTTGATCGTAGCAACTCTTGCCCTGATAACACACATTGTCAAGCTTGCAGTTCGCACAGTCCATGACTACCCCTCCTTAATTTGAAACAACGATGTTTTCAATCTTTAATTCAGTCTGAGTAATATTCATTATTTTCTGTTAACTTACCACTAGCTTACTTTATGTGTCCTTCATGAGCAATATTTAGGTCATATTGTTAATTAGTGAAACAGAGGGAGATTGGACGACAATATAACATTATAGGAACGATGGGAGCTTGACCACACATCGTCTGGCAGCTGCCAATGGTAGACTATAAATTTTCTTATTGTATTTTTTTAAAAAACTTATAGATTTGTCCCTGATAAAACAGCAGAACAGCCGGAACCAACAAAAAAAGCAGTCTGCCCACAATGGTATTGGCAAAAAGAATCAGCGCTCCCAGCCAGCGGTTCCTGCCGCTGTATACGCCGTGTACGGCCTGTCGTGTCACTATTTTCTCCATAGCCCCGATCTGAGACATAGGGGGATAATTGTCAATATCCACGGTCAATTGGGTTCCTGATTTTGCAATGACCCGTTCTACATAGAGGACATTATTCTCTTCAAAAAGAATGATTTGTCTTTCCTCGATGGGGTACTGGACATCGATTTTCCGAAAATAGGCCAGATCGTTAACCATAATCTCCGGTTCCATGGTACTGGAGCTAAACACAAAGGGGATTACCCCGCGTATGGTGACCTCTTGACCAGGTGTGGAAGCATTGATCAATATAATAAATAGATTGATCACCAGGGCGGCACAGATGAAAACAATCAGGAATGTGGTGGTCACCGTATCAACGATTCTGCCGCGCCATCCCTTCTTAACCTTGCTGCCGATCAATACCATTGTATACTTTGTTTGTGTCATTGCTTCAACCTTCTTTTTCTAGGAGAATCGAGCATAGCTCATTCAGTGACTTCCTTTCCTGATATTATGTCCTAAGGATATGTAAAAAATCAGAGTACCAGGCATTGAAAATGACAAACAAGGCACGAGTACCATGATGGATATATCACCTCAACAATACATTAGATAATTAAGGTTATTTAAGAATTATTGTAAGTGTTCAGTAAACCCTCCATCAACAAGTTAAAACCCTAATAAATGAAGACCGGAATTAATCCGGTCGGGTTAAAATATCTCGAAAGTTTTTGTTGAGGGGATAAATATAGATAGCTTTAATAGGAACTGCATACTCGTAAGTTCGGTCCCGTTTTCCCCGGCCTTGGGTATCGCCAATATAACTCCAATTCGCCGCCTTGTAACAGGTCCCATGAAAGCGATCCTTCTCAACGAACGTTTCGATCAGAACCGGCTTATATGAGTAGATGGTTTGCCAATCTTGGGGTAATTGTCTAACACAAAGTGCTAACACTTTTGAGGCTAGGTTCTTAACTTGAACCCAGGGCAAGATCAGAAACCGCGTATTATTAACGATCCCGTTGAGACGTT
>NZ_JUEE01000105.1:0-12717 GCF_000802135.1 Desulfosporosinus sp. BICA1-9 | reverse complement strand
TTGATAGGTTTATACCCAAGCCTTCACCATCCGAAGCCCGTCTACGTATGCTGTAATTAAAGCTACCAAAAAGGCGGGAATCAAAATGAATGAACCCATCACTGAACGTACGCCGCAAGGCATCGCGGCTGAGATTAATAGGATCAACAACAGACTTGTAAAATCATGCTTACCAATGCCATCGAGGTCGGCAAGCGCCTGAAGGAGGCCAAGGCCTTGCTCCCGCATGGAGAATGGGGAAAATGGTTAGTCGAATCGGTGAGCTATTCCCAGCGCACAGCCAACAGGCTGATGCAGCTCTTTGAAGAATAGGGAGATAAACTGTTCGCTTCCACCGATGACGGCGGCAGCTCAAATTCGCCGGCGCCGGCGAATTTGACCTACTGCCAGACCATCTTCTGCTGGGGATTCCGGAAGATGAGCTGGAGAAATTTATCCTGTAGCATGATGTAGAAGATATGACCATCCGGGAGCTGGATCAGGCTCTCAAAGAACGGAATCAAACCGCTCCGGAGAAAGAGCAGGCTCAAGTCACGCCCATGCCAAATAATCCTCAGGATATCAAACTAGACTATCTAACCGTCAAAAAAATCGACAAACCAAGAAGTATAATGGTCTAGGAAAACTCGACAAGATTTTTTGAAATGATAATGAACCTGATATAATAAAACCACTAAAGAAAGCAGGTTTATTATTGATGAAGAAAAGAGTATTTAGCGCAGAATTTAAGGCGGAGAGAGTTTTGGAGGTATTGCGAGGAGAAAAGGAAATAAACGAGATCGCCAGTGCCCATGAAATCTTTAATTTAATTTTGGGGTCCCATAAGTGTTACTATGTAAAGTATTTAGAACACCTAGAGCTCAAAAAACACAAAAATCAGGCATGAGAGCTGATTTTTGTGTTTTCATAATAGGCTTTTTTCGTGTTTTTGATAAAAACAATATCCCGTATACTCTTTATCCTCTGATTCTCTGCACTATTCGAATTGCATTTTTTGCGCTTTAAGAATTTGTCAATCTTAGGAAGACATCTTTCGTTTCAAATCTATATATTACTCCGGGAGTGAAAAACGATCGTTTACCTCCAGTAGGCTTGCACGTTTTCTATTAGCAAATCCTCTACCTGCCTTAACTTCGAATTCGATCTCATTTATTTTAATGTCTTTAGTATTAAACGCCTTAATTTGAAAAATACATGATCCGAATACAGCTAAGAAGATTGTTAGTACAAAATACGCCGTTGCAAACGTTACATATATAGTAGCGTCATAAGTATTTATATGCTTAGTATTGAGGTCCGCCATATTGGAATATCCCATTCCATAGAACAATAACGAGGAAAGATAACAAATCACTGTTTCTTTTGGCACTATGACACCTCCACTCTGAGATAATGATCGACGATGAATTTAAGGAACAAGGGCACTTCATCCCTCTCGAATATAATGACCCCAGGGGGTTGGACACGGAACTGAAAAGATAAGATAATAAAGGTATGAGTAAGAAAAACACTTATTCTGCCCAGGACGGGACATCTGGTCAGGCAGTATAACATATGCCCATTTGGTTTTCTATGACCCCTGAGAAGAAAAAGGAGGTTAATGCACTTCATTAGGTTTATAAGACGAGACCAATTGTGAAGAAAGGAGTTTATCTAAAGATTTTCAAAATCGTGTCACATACTCTCCCTTCAGAGCGAAAATTATTATTATGTTTTAATTTTTAGAACAATAAAAAACTCTACTATTAATAATCATAGCGGAGTTTTCTTGAACAATATATTATCGCATGCGATACTTTTCTTTAAATTATCACATTATTTTCAATTCAAGAGCTTTTTTGACAGCCGAAGCCCGTCCCGTTACCTGTAATTTTCGGTAGATAGAGGTAATATTTTTTCTGACGGTAACCTCAGCAACAAAAAGTATTGAGGCAATCTCCCGATTGGTCTTTCCTTCTAGAACATGTTTGAGTATTTCCATCTCGCGATTCGTCAACAAAGGGACCTGCAACTTTGTACTTTTCAAACGCTTTAAATTGGCAGAATGCTGGGTCGTACAGGCTATAAGCATGTTAAAATAATCATTATCTTGGTTGACCTCTTCTTGAAAGTCTTGGAAAATCTCAAGAATATAACTACCATATTCCGCAAAGGGTAATATAAGACGATCTGCTTTTCCTATATCTAGTGCTGAATAAATTGCTTTTTTTGCTTCTTCTAACCCATACAGCCTATACTTGGCGATAGCGACCAATATATACATATGCAGATAACCCAACACGTTGTTAAACACTGAAAAAACCTGCTGCATTTGCTCGCAGAGCACCTCTAATTTTATATACTCTTTCTTAAGCAAAAGGTATTTCCCATAGACGATGTAATTAAGCCCCATGCCTTGGTACAATACCTCGCTTTGTTCCATATCTCCAGACCTTAGCCATTTGATAAAACCATTTTCGTTTTCCGTTATACCTCCTATGTAGCCGGCACACACATCAAATGCACTGTTGAGAATAGGACTGTTGCATGCCTCTACTTCAGCACTTAAATCATCCATAATCCCCAGAGCTTCATCGAACTTACCCTTTGCTACGTACACCCTTGCAATAGTAAAATTGGAACATATTAAAATCGAAACCTGTTCCATGGTTTTGGCCTTGTATATGGCCTTATATGCGTTAAACTCAGCCCCTTCAAGATCTCCAGTTTCCATACAGTATTCCGCTCGTAGCAAATCATCAAACCCCTTGCCACAACCTCCAGCCATCTCCATGTAATAAGGAAACATCTCTTGAACACACTTCATCGTCCACAGCAATTTCCCTTTTTCGCGGTAATAAAGGTACATAGAATGAGGAGATCCAAATGTGATAATTTTATTCTTGTTTGCTATGAAGGAGTGGCCTTCCAAGATACCATGTGCTCTTTTAAACTTTTTATACATTAGAGAAGCATCATTAAAATAACCATACGCTCGTATCAGTTCTATTTCTCCAAGAATTCGTGTTTTCAATACAGAAGATATCCTCTGATTATTCTGGTAATACTGCTCTATTTCTGATAAAAGGTATGAACCGCCCTCCCTATCCACATTCGTAACATAAAAACCCGTATAGGCCAGATAGCCAATAGGGTGACGGTATTTTACTTCATCCGGAATATGCTTAAATAATTCTAAGATATATTTAGGATTGCTGTCAATCACTTTAGTGATGCTACTTTTTTCAAATTCAGAGAGAATTAGGTCATATTCTTTTGCTTTCAAGAGATATTTTAACCCTGTGATAATGTCACCGTTATCAATGCACCACTCACCGGAGCGCTTATATAAACCTTCGAAGTCCATAGTTGACTTCTGTTCATCAAGTAGTTCTTTTAAATAATTATTAAATATGATGTGAATTCTGTAAACATCGTTCCGTTGATCATAACGTATAAAAGAGTTTCCATAGCTTATTTTTCGAATAATCCTTTCAGTTTCTTGATCACCTGTCACATATACCGCTTGCTGTGGAGTGAAGCTGTCAAGTACACATAGTGATTTCAAGATGATTACTTCCCTATTCGTATACCGGCTCATAACTGCTGTTTCAATCAGTCTTTCAATACTACTGCACGACTCCAGCCTACCTATTTCAGAATATCTTTGCATGATTAGATATACAGCTGATACCCAGCCCTCGGATATCTCATAAACCTGCCTTGCTGTATCGTTAGATATATCATGGCAATACAATTTAAAGTACTCTTTTATTTCATCCGTGCTAACTTCAAATAAGTGACTTTTTATCAAATAGCAATAGCCTTTAAGCATTAACTCCTCAATCCTAAATTCAGGTATTATCCTTGAGAGGATCAGAATATAAAATCCATCTATTTTCGCCCGTACTATTCTTTCAATCAGCCTGTCAAGCTCTGAAGAGTGAGCATAATGATAGTCGTCAATTACCAGGACGGTGTTCGTCATATAGGTAAGGTCTTCAACAATTTTTAAGACCTTATCTCTTTGTGGAGTGTCGACGGGAAAACCCAAAGCACGAAGCTGTTTACCTACCTCCGGATTGGTTTTGGCCAGCTGACTTGTGAGGGAGTCCCATATATACTGAGGCGAAGATTCATCACTATCAACAGACAACCATACATATTTTGCATTGACCTCATTGAGGAAATCGCCTGCTGATGTAGTTTTGCCGTAACCCATTGCCGCCACAGCTACAGTCAGCGGATATTTAAATATGTTATTTAGTTCCACATTGATGCACTTACGCTTTAAAATATGTTGCTGCATATTAGGTCACCACCTTGATTCGACAGAATATAAGTAATTTTTATTATATCATACTGTTGCTATGAATAAAGGTAGTAATTTCCTTGGTTGAGCAGGGCACAAAGAGGCCATCGTTTAAGACATTCCCATTTGCATCTTTAACAATCTTGTTATCTTCATTGCTTTCGGTGTTTGATTCTAAAGTCCACTCATGGCCACATTCTGGGCAAACTAAACCATTTCCATCTTCGTAAGTGTATCCTGAATTACATGTTGGGCAATTTGGAAAATCAGCCATTAATTCATTTCCTCCATTCATTTAATTGGTGATGGTCTGAATGTAAATTTCCCTCTGAAAATCAAAAAAAGCCTTGAGTCGTACAACTTGATGTACCTCAAGGCTTTCGTTATGTATCTCCGCCTAAATTCGAGGGTTTAGATGGCGGAGGCGAGGCACACCTATCCAAACCCACGATAAGAAAATTATCATAAAAGCAAATCTATTCAGGCAACATAAAAAGACTGCATTACTGCAGCCCTATTTTGTGAGGGGGAGGGGGATAGTTCCTTTGGCAAGTTGTGAACTCACGCTGCTAGGGCGTTAGCTACTCCGCTACAACCAATAGCCCAAAAAGTATCAACAACACTAAAAGTATAACCAGTCATTTGATTAGTCTTATTCATACTATCCACCCCCGTTTGTTTACCTAATACGAACTCTCTTGCCAAAAAAAGTATTACCAACCCAGCCAATACTTCTAAAAGTAGCACACCCGACACATACGCTGCCCCAACCAGCGTCAATTCACAACTAAATTAAGAGTAGCATACTGAAATAATATTGTAAAGTGCGAAAGTTCTGTGAAAGAAAGCTATCCTTTTCTGAAAACGTATTCTAGCAAACTAATATGCAATACGAAATAATACTACCTAGATAAGAGCGAGTACTTATTAATAATGTCACCAGCGAAACATTTACGGTGGAATTTATTGAAGAGAAACCCAAAAAGGCTGGGATTACAATTGCTCTCCATTTCCTCTGCACTTATTGCCTGAACATTTCATCCCTAGTTCTTTACATAGTTTTTTAAGTTCATGACAAATCAAAATCATTATTGCTTTAATATCTAAAGCATCTACAAATCCTTTAGTAGCAGAGCCTTTGATATAAACTTTACCAGCCTTTTTATAAAGGGTTTTAATAACATCCGCCCCACCATTTATAGGGATCTTTGAGTCTTCTGGTAATCTAAGATATCGGAGTATCCCTTTCGCATCATACAAGAACCAATTTTCGATGGTTCGTTTAGCTTTTACGTGGATGATTTTATTGGCACCACTTGCCTTTAGCTGCTGTTCGACTTCAGACCATACCACTGGCGGTTTTGCAGAGAGATCAAACACGTCTGTATCATAGCACAATACTACGGTAAAGTTCACACCTGGGTTTCTGCTAATAACTTCGTTTTCAAATATCCTTTTTGCCCGATTTTTGTAATTTCCAATACCTTTGAGGTTTCTTATAATCAATTTATCGACTTTAAATCTTTGTCCCGGGGCAAATGTGTGAAGCTGATCAATGAGCTTAGTATAAAACTCTACCTCCGTATCTCCTTCAATAAAAATTACGATACCCCTACTCATTATTCTCAGTCTCCAAGTATTGTTCAATAATCTTTATATCCTCTTCAGTACCACTAAGTAATTCAAACAAATAGTCCCCAGTCGACATTTCCGAGTTAGAGGCATCATTAATTAGTGCTTTTTGGGCAGCTGTCCGTATTCTTTTAAATTGTGCAACACCATATTTACCTGGAATTCCCATATATATGTTATGTGGCTCGAGATATTGAATAATATAAGGAGAGTGGCTGGTAATAATAATCCTCGTCTCTCCTAACAGTTGTGTCACCACTCTTAAATAGTTTTGCAGTAGACTTGGATGAATTGAGTTTTCAGGTTCTTCAACTGCAATAAGTGAAAGATTATTTATGTCAGCAATGATGATATTTGTTAACAATAAAAATACTCTTTTGACGCCATCAGACATATCTTCAAAACTAATTGGTTGATTTAGGTTATTATCACTTACATATAAAATATACACTTCCTTACTTAATTTAAACGGCAGATCATCTGGAATTTTATTCTCTAACTTTGTTTTTACACTAACTTCTTGGACATCAATGTCTGTAATTTGTGGAAAAAGTTGCATAAAAGCATTCATAAGTAACTCATATTTTTCGGGATGTAGCTTTTTTAGATTAAAAATTTCTCGAGGTAGATTGTTTCCTTCCATTTCCAACGCATCCACATTCGTACGAATTAGCGGATTAGGACTATAGGAATCGCTTGCATCCAAATGTCGCTCAATATAAACCCTTAAACCATTAATTCTTTTTATAATATCGTAGTAATACAGGGAATCAAATGCCTTTAATTTGTTAATAATTAAATCGTTATCTTCTATCTTAACCTTACTATTACATCTCCCCGTTTCAGTACTACAATAGAATGCCTTATTCATGTCTCTTTTTATCAGTACTTTATACTTTTGATTTTTTTCATCCAGTTTTACTTTTAGCCACTCACCAACAATACGCGCACCTGTTTCGTCATCTCTTACCCACTTAAATTGATATCCATATAATACAAGATATGTACTTTCATCTATTGATGTCTTCATTTCAAACTCTATTCGAAAATCCTTTGAAGGCATACTCTTATTTAAGGGAATGCCCTTCGTCCAGGACATCATATTTTTCTTAATGTCCTCATTTCTTCTAATGAAATCTACACCAAAATCAATTGCCTGAAGTAAGTTAGACTTGCCGTAACTATTCAATGACACTAAGGCAACCAACTCACTACAAATTATTTCTGACATTTTAATGTTTCTAAATCCATCGATTGAGATTTTACAGAGTTTCATATTTCCCCGCCTCTCTTTACCCTGCGGTATAATCCTTATCACCATCATAACGCCCACCGCCTAAATACGCAATATTTATTTTCATATATATAAAATTATTAGCAAAAAATACCTCATCCAAACCTTTTTACGCAAAATTTCTTTGCATTATAATTAATACGCCATTTTTGAAGCTTGCTCTTCATATCCTGCTATGGGTATGATAATACCTAAAATACAATGTATGCTGCCTTTTGTTAATCTGCGCAAAGCATAAGCCTCATGCATTCGAAGACTCTCAAGGCATGGCCAAGTAAAATGATTGGACCCTTTATATATTGATAGAACTATTTTCGATATTCGGATAAATAACTGTACTACATTTCCAAACGTCTTACGGCTACGATGTTGTTAAGATTTACGCCGACAAAGCAAAGTCAGCACCCACCGATAAGCGCCCCGAGTTTCAACAAATGATTCAAGAGAGTAGCCAAGGCCTCTTTGATGTACTCTTCGTCCACAAGTTAGACCGCTTCAGTCATGATAAGTACGATAGCTCTAGCTATAAGCAAAGGCTCAAAAGGAACGGCATTAGGCTCCTCTCTGTTACAGAAAATCTAGATGGTAGTCCTGAATCAATCATCTTGGAGTCACTTCTCGAAGGAATGGCAGAATACTACTCTAAAAACCTTGCCAGAGAGGTTATGAAGGGCATGAAGGAAAATGCTTTTCAGTGTAAAAATACAGGGGGGATTCCCCCTGGGCTTTGATATCGATCCCGTTACTAAAAAATATGTAATTAACGAGGTTGAGGCCAAAGTGGTACGCGAAGTCTTCTCACTCTATCTCGACGGCTACGGTTACAGAAAAATGATAACCGTTCTAAACCAAAAGGGGCAATACCTTCGGCAAAAACAGCATCCATGAACTGCTTAGGAACGAAAAGCATTCAGGCACCTACGTCTTCAATCGTTCTGCTAGTAAGGATGCATTCGGTAAAAGAAATGGTCATGAAGATAAAGATGACGATTCTATAATCAGAGTTGAAGGTGGAGTACCTGCCATAATCTCCAAGGAGGACTTCCAAAAGGCTCAGGTCAAAATGGCAACCAATAAACGTCAACCTGGATTCTACAAGGCTAAAGAAATCTATCTTCTCAGCGGTTTGATTTTCTGTGGCGAATGTGGTCATGCGCTCCAGGGAAACCACAGACCCGAATGTAAGAACCGTCCAAAATATGTCACTTATCGCTGCGGCAATCGCGACCGAACCAAGCAATGCGACAATAAGGAAATCCGTAGAGAGTACGTCGAGATGTACGTCCTGCATCAGTTAGAGCAGCGACTGTTCAATGACAAAGCCATCCCTCATCTAGTTCAGATGCTTAATGAATACCAGTTAAAGTCCAACACTAACATAAATAAAGAACTTTCCGAAATGGGAGTAAAGCTAAAGGAGATAAAAAATCAAATTGCCAATATCGTCAACGCTATAGAAAATGGATTTTTTCAGGAGTCATTCAAGACCCGAATGACAGAACTGGAGCAAGAAAAGCAGTTGTTGGGAATAGCTATACAGCAACTGAGTATTAGGGACGCAGCGGTTGAGATAACCGAGGACAACCTAAGGAATATGTTCAAGATGTTTAAGCAGTTTGTAACTGAGAAGAATATCCCAGAATGTAAGAAGTTCATCAACAGCTACGTCGATAAAGTCATAGTCTACAAAGACCACCTTGAAGTAACATTCAAGGTGGCCTTTTCTTTTGAGCAGAAAAATAACATCTACTCGTTTAAGACATCAGTTAAAATGACCAATCTTTTTAAGACTTACAGAAAGGCTGCTGGAATGTAGACGATTGTCATCAAAAAGTAAAAAGCCTTAGACGGAGTACATCAGTTGTTGGAGATGTACTTCACAGAAACAAAAACAAGCTCAAGGATACGGAACTTGTGATCCGAAGATTTGGATCACTTTTGTTTGTCCTAAATGAAGGAATACTTATTATTTTGTTGAATTAATACTAATAACGTTGCCAGTGATTCGTAAATTACCTTACTAGTTAATGTTTCAAACCATATTCACGGATAAGGAAGTATTCCCGACACGTGTTGTATAAACCCTAAGGATTTGGGGATATTTTCGACGCCTGTCGGCAATCCATCGTTTTATACGACATGTAATATTTGGGGTCAAGAAGAGGTTAAAATTTTGGTCAAACCAGCCTGAAAATGGGATGAAGACGATATATTGACTCTTATAGAAAATGAGGTAAAGGAAAGCCTGAGCCTCGATTACAAGGAATGTGGTGCCTTGCAACGTACAGATGGTAAAAAGAATGAGCTAAGCAAGGACGTTTCTTCTTTCGCAAATTCTGCAGGTGGTACTTTGGTGTATGGAATTATTGAAGATGGTCATATCCCTGTTGGAATAAGCGAAGGATATGATCCTAATGGAATCACTAAGGAGTGGATCGAACAGGTTATAAATTCCCGAATTCATCAACGTATCGATGGGATTATAATAAACCAAATCGAATTGCGGAAATCTAGGCCGGGGAAAGTTCTTTATGTAGTACATATTCCGCAAAGTTTACGTGCTCCCCATATGGCTGCAGACAAAAGGTTTTATAAACGCTATAATTTTGAATCTGTTCCTATGGAGGAGTACGAAGTAAGAGATGTGATGAACAGGAGTGATTCACCTGAAATAAGGCTAATTTGTAATTTTAAAGATAACGAAAAGATATCAAGTGTAGTTTACTCAACAGAAGATACTTATTCCGCTCCAATAAAACTTGAAGTAACTGTGATTAATGACTCAATGATACCTGCTGATTATTCTTCATATAAATTATTGGTACGTATTCAGTAAACCATTCAAGAGGCCTTCCCTCAAAATAACTGAATAAAATTCTGCTGGCTACAATGAGAATTCTATGGCATAATTGAAGCATGAGTACAGATGATCGTGAAAAGCTACCTACAACTTCATCAAAGAGAAAACCAAGAACGAAGAAACCTCTATGCACTTTCCCTGAATGTGGTCCGGTCAACGCTTTAAAGGCGTATGTCAAGAAACTTGCGGAAGAAACGGCTGTTTTAAAGCAAGAAATTGCTGACCGTGACGCTCGTCTCGAAGAGATGGAAGCGAAAATTCGTAATCTCCAAGGTGATCTCTTTGCCCCTTCGTCAGAACGGCTCTATCTTGCTTCCAAGGATGGAGTCGTGGTTGACAAGGATGCGGATGCGTATGATTCTGGAATCACTCAACAAGGTGATGGTTTAAGAAAAAGAGGAGCTCAGCCAGGTCATACTGGTCGGGGGCGGAATATCCCCGATTCTTTTCCGATCATTGAGATGATCCATGAGATTCCTTTAAACAAAAAGGTCTGTCCACAGTGTGGGAAGCAATACCGTGATCTCAATTTGACCGAAGATTCTATCGAGATAGACTATGAAGTGAAGGTCATCGTTAAAAAGCACCGACGGAAAAAAGCTGCAAAGACGTGCGATTGCTCAGTTCCTGCGATTATGACTGCCGCTAAGTCGCCTCAGATTATTCCTAAGGGCAAATTCAGCACAGCATTTTTATGTTTTATCATGGTTCAAAAGTATTTCTTTCAAATTCCGCTAAATCGCCAGATTCAGCAGTGGGCCATGGAAGGTTTAGAGGTTAACGCTGGTACCATCATCGGTGCCTTCAAAGCCCTCATGGAATATATCATCCCCTTATATGATTTATTGGTAGCTGTGAGCCGCGAACAAAAACACTGGCACGTGGATGAGACACGCTGGCTGGTATTTGTAGAAACACCAGGGAAAACAAGTTTTCGCTGGTGGCTGTGGGTATTTGCTTCAAAACAGACTACAGTATTTGTACTGGATCCCTCTCGTTCAAGTCAGGTGCCTAAAGGTCATTTTGGACAAGATGCCCAAGGCGTTATTAATGTGGATCGTTATAGTGCTTATAAGACTTTAGAAGGTCAGCTTCAGCGTCAACTTTGTTGGTATCATGTTCGGCGGGACTTTATCCGAGCCAAGGAAGGTAATTCAGCCCTTACAGACTGGGCGGACGATTGGATCTCTGAAATCCACTGGCTCGACTCTCTCAATGATGACCGTGTTGCATGCCGAAATGATGCGATTCTGTTGGCTGAGAGGCAGGTCTCGGTCGAGAACCATCTGGCTAAGATGGCTGATCAGAGGGATACTCAACTGGCGATTATTGATCTAAAACCGGTGCAAGTCAAAGTTCTGAGAAGCCTTGAGCGTAATTGGACGGCTCTGACCGTCTTTGTGAGTGATCTTGACATTCCCATTCATAACAATGTCGCGGAACGGGCTCTGCGTTCACCGACCGTGGGACGTAAAAACTACTACGGTAATCACGCTAAGTGGAGTGGCGATTTTGCTGTCATGATGATGTCAATATTACAGACCGCTGCTCAGCATAAGCTGAATGTTCAAGCCTACCTCGTCTATTACCTGGAGGCTTGCGCGTGCCTAGGTAAAGTCCCAGAGGATCTGGAATCTTACTTGCCTTGGAATCTTTCGGAAAAGACAAGGGAAGCCCTTAAACTGCGGAGGGCCAGGCGATGAATGTGATGACCGCCAGTGGGCGTACCTTTAGTCACTCAGAACTAAAGCTCATCCGAGAAATTAGCCAGAGGGATTCGATCAATCGGACGCAAATTTCCCGTGAAGTCTGCCTTGCCCTCAACTGGCTTAAGCCGGACGGGAAGCTCAAAGAGATGAGTTGCCGTGTGGCTTTATTACGCATGCATCGCGCAGGTATTCTTGAATTGCCCCCACCGCTACGGGGGGATCCCAATCGTTCGCGCCATCGTCATTTAGAGTTGACAACGGCCAGTGACCCTGGCAACCCCATTACGAAGCCACTATCCGCTCTAGGAACGATTCAACTGGTTCGTGTGATGCAACCAAAACTCTCGCGTTTATGGAATGAATTGATCCAGCGCTACCATTACCTTGGGTACACTCCCTTAACAGGAGCTCAAATTCGATACCTTATCTATACAGAAGACGGCGTGCTTTTGGGTGCCATTGGCTTTTCTGCAGCTGCTTGGGCTTTGCATCCACGTGACACTATGATTGGTTGGAATAGAGAGCAACGAATATAACGTCTCAACGGGATCGTTAATAATACGCGGTTTCTGATCTTGCCCTGGGTTCAAGTTAAGAACCTAGCCTCAAAAGTGTTAGCACTTTGTGTTAGACAATTACCCCAAGATTGGCAAACCATCTACTCATATAAGCCGGTTCTGATCGAAACGTTCGTTGAGAAGGATCGCTTTCATGGGACCTGTTACAAGGCGGCGAATTGGAGTTATATTGGCGATACCCAAGGCCGGGGAAAACGGGACCGAACTTACGAGTATGCAGTTCCTATTAAAGCTATCTATATTTATCCCCTCAACAAAAACTTTCGAGATATTTTAACCCGACCGGATTAATTCCGGTCTTCATTTATTAGGGTTTTAACTTGTTGATGGAGGGTTTACTGAACACTTACAAT
>NZ_JUEE01000104.1:0-26334 GCF_000802135.1 Desulfosporosinus sp. BICA1-9 | reverse complement strand
TGCTTTTTTTAAGGCAGAAAGAATATCAAACCCCGTTACTTTGATTTCCACAAAAGAACTTGTCAAATTCTGAGACAAAAGCTTGGCATTTCCCCCTGCAGACAGAAAAACATCCGCTTCCCCGTTCTCTTCCATTTTTTTCGCTTTACTAAGAGCCTCTTCCAGCAAAGCATCGATAATCAGAATGCGAACAGGCTCAGGAGGTTTATATTGAATTTGTTGGATCAAGGAAGTTAATTCTCGGTAACTTATCACTGCAATAGTCGGTTTTATCTCCGGCACCCCCTTTCCTCAAAATAGCTTATATATTTTGATATTACACATCTGCCATTTTAACCCGTCTCATAGAGGTTGTTACATAAAACCTAAACGTTCCAAACATCAGTTCTGGTAAAAAACAATTACACCTCTCCCCATTGTGCGGTAAAATAAGGTGACAAGCCAAATTAACACACAAGAAAGAGGTTTAAAACTTGATTCAAATAGACATATTCTCCCCCTCTATTATAGCACACTTGGTTTTGATGAGGACTGATCCACGTGGGCGTAAACCTTGGGACGCAGTTATTTTGTTTCGGATGCATATTCTTTTCTTCACTCGACCGGAATTTATCTCATTTCGTCAAATGTGCAAAGAGTTGTCAAAAGCCAAGCATCAGGACTATCGTAATTTTCTCTGTATCACAGGCACTAAAGTACCAAGTCACGAAGCTCTAAGTCGGTTTTGCACACTTTTGAGTATTAGCGACGTTACGATAAATGAACTTTTCAAGCCTTTTTAAGTCAAGCAGAGAAGATGAAAGGTTTCTTGAACCTGATGATTGCGGCGTTGGACCGTAAGGCAGTACTTCTTCGAACAGCATAAAGATAGCAAAATCGTTGTTGGTAATTGTTGCCTAAAACCACATTGTGGAACCAAGGGGTTTATATACCCATTTTCAGGGAAGTCTTTGTCAACATCTCAATTTCTTCACTAAGACACATTCCGCGAGGGGTTCTGAAGCTACTAAAACGTCAGAATTGCAGTACGTCTGTTCGCCAGTTTAATATTTTTCGTTATTTTGTAACAACCTCTTAAAGCCCATATCTCACCAGTTCCATGGCTTCATCCACGTTGGCGATGTCCATGCTTGTGGCCAAATACCATTCGATGGGTTCCATTCCTTTTGGAGGATTGATTTCTTGAACATACAGGATAGACAAGGCCACGCTTGCGTTTTTGCGAAATTCTTTGGGTGTGTTGACAGGTTCGAGTACATTTACACGGCAATATTTAATTTCGAGTGTAGTCGTTCTCTTGGGCACGTTCCTCCGAGTATCCCTAGGAATTTCAACGATGATTTCACCCGCTGACGGCTCATTTTTTACTTTGTCAAACAGCTTGCAGGCTTCCGTTGTCTTTCTGTTTTGTACCACGCGTACTAGAAAGTCCTGATCATTGGAGATAGCATGATCGTAAAACTCATAGACATCCGCTTCTCGATCGCCAACATGAACCAGGCGGAGCTCTTTCGGGATGCCCAACTGGCTTTTGTCCATACTTTCCAGCCATTTATAGCTTTCTTTTTCCTCAATCGGCTTTTGGCGTTTCTCTTTACGTTTGCCGCGTTCCGCAGGATCCCGCGTCCATATTTTCTGATCCAAGAGTCCAATCGCGATCCCTTGGGTTGTTACGGCGAGTGCAGAATGCACAATTAATCCTTTACAATCTGCACTAGCGCCAAAGTCGCCCAATCCTTCTGTTTTCGTGTGCGACGAATAGTTGAGCGTCGTGGTGTCTTGAATCGATAAGATGATTTGTTCGCCACTCTCTTTCATTTGTTGGATCGTCGCTTTTCGGTGTGCATTCAATACGACTTCTTCTGTAACTTTATTGTTTTTGACCAGACGATAAATCGCTTTGGCTTCCCCTTTACTTTCGCTTGCCGCCGCGATGGATTCGTTGATTTTCTTAGACAAGGTGAAATTAAGGATGATGCAGGTAATATGGTTGCCTTCGGCACTGCAACCTTTATGATCACTCAACTAGTGTAGTTCCTACCAACACCCCATCTAAAATCTTGGCTCCTCTTCCCTGTTCCAAAACCATAACTGGATTAATATCCAAGCTTAAGAGGGTATCTCCTGCTTCAACGGCTAACTGACTCACACCTAATAGTATTTCTACCAAGGTTTCTTGATCGACTGCCTGTCTTCCTCTGACACCGTTCAAAAGAGCAGCCCCTTTAATGTCCTGGAGCATTTTGTGAGCTTCTGCTCTGCTTATGGGCACAGGTTTCAAGACTACATCTTTCAGGACCTCAACAAAAATACCTCCTAAACCAAACATTATCTGAGAGCCTAACACAGGATCCCTTTGCAGGCCGATAATGATTTCTACCCCTTGGTGTACTTGTTCTTGCATTAGGATACCATTGATCTTGGCTTGTGGATTATAAGTTTTTCCCTTTTCCAGCATCTCTATAAATTTGGCTTTAACTTGCTCTGCCGACTGAATATCAAGGGCGACGCCACCCGCTTCAGTTTTATGCAATATATCTGGGGAGTCTATTTTCATCACGATGGGGTAGCCCATTTCCTCGGCTATTTGCACGGCCTTATCGGCACTCTCCGCCAAATATTCCTTGGTTACTGGTAAACCGTAGAGCTCTAAGATTCCCTTGGTAGCGTGCTCGCTTAATGCTATGCTACTTTCTCTGAGGGTCGCCTGGACTTTAGCTCTCCGCTCTTCCTTGATTTCAACGGCTTCTGGCACACTCCACCCTCGCCTAAAAGTGGCATAGCGATATAATGCCCCGAGCGCTTTCGCTGCCCGAGCCGGAGAATGGTATAAGGGAACTCCAGCCTCTGTTAAGACATCAAAGCCAGGTTTGGCCACTTGCCCCACACTCCAGCTTACAACCAATGGCTTCTCCGTATCTAAAGCGGCTTCCGCAATGTCACGTCCGATCTTCTTGGCCATTTCGCCCGTCGCCATCGTTATCGCCACAATCAGCATGTCAAGTTCGTCAGAGGCCAAAAGCAGTTTCAAACATTGCTTAAACTCTTCTCCTTGGTTTAAGGATTGGGCCGTGACATCAATCGGATTTTGAGCGCACCCAAAGGCAGGAATCACTTTCCGAACTTCCACTTGCAACTCTTCGCTTAATTCCGGCACCTGCAAACCAAGTTCCTCGGATCGGTCTGCGAGTAAGATTCCAACCCCACCTGACATGGTGACAATCCCTACTCTTGTTCCACGGGGAAGTTTTCCTGGAACAAAAGCTTGGGCCAAGTCAATGACTTCATCACTGTCACTGGCCTGAAGGATACCCATTTTATCAAAATAGCTTTTATAGGCAGCACCCGAGCCTGTTAGCGCTGCAGTATGGGTGGAAGCCGCTTTTTGTCCACTGGCAGAGTTACCCACTTTTAAAGCAATGATTGGCTTACCTAATTCTGCTGCCCTTTCAGCGGTCTTCCGGAAGGTTTCCCCGTCCCGTAAACCTTCAAGATACGTAAGCACCACTTTGGTATTCGGGTTTTCCACAACATACTCTAAACCTTCTCCGGCTGTCATATCCGCTTCATTCCCAGTAGTGACAACAAAATTGACGCCAACTCCGGCTTCTTGCAGTAGGTTAAATAACATAAAGCCGACAGCTCCGCTTTGAGAAACTAAAGCCACAGTCCCCGCTTTAATGCTGTCTGTTTCCATCGAAGCGCTAAATGAGGCGATTAACCCAACGGATACATTGAGCATACCCAAACAGTTTGGGCCGATTAGACGCATATTGCAGTTCTTCGCTATTTTAATGATTTCTTCCTGAATTAGTTTGCCCTCTGCACCCGTTTCTGCAAAGCCGGATGAAAAGATAATCGCCCGTTTGATTCCTTTGGCCCCGCAATCTCTTAAGATCGCGGGGACTCGGGCAGCAGCAACGGCAATTAATGCTAAATCCACTCGTTCTGGAATAGCCCCTACCGAAGAATAACAAGTCTGCCCAGCAATCTCCTGGTACTTGGGATTTACCGGATAAATCTGCCCTTGATAGTTGTGTTTTAATATGTATTTTAAGATTTTCCCGTTAATTGTAGCAAAATCCTCGCTAGCCCCGATGATGGCCACACCTGTTGGTTCCATGAAATAATTCATTGGATTCATCTCCTTTAATTCGGTCTTAGCAAAGCCGACAGTGATGCGATATTGTCCACTTCCTCAAGGTTTAGACACAAGTCTATTAACTCATCAGCAACATTCGATCCAACAACTTCTCCCGCCAACTGCCTAAATTTATCAATGACTAAACTTAACGGATATGGTTTATCAAAATTACCTTGGGAGGAAAATACCGTTTCCGATAACCTACGCCCATCCTGTAAATAAAGAGTAACTTGTGCAGGTCGTTTACCCGGCGACATTGCTGATAAAGACGGGTTTTCAGATACATAAACTTTTTGTGCTAAATTCAAGATGCGTTCATTAGCTAATGCATCCTCAGAAAACGCGTCTACTCTGGCGTTTCCATTCACTATATACGATACGTTGCCAGAGCGAAAGGAATGGAGAATTTTGCTGCCAGCATATTTTGTGGCCGCTGGTTTTTTAACCGAGCAGCAGCACTATAGGTTTCTACTTCTAACTTCTCGATTTGGTCATCAGTAACTGGTTGTTCGGCGAGAATACCTTGAAGAGCATCAATTGCGGCGTGATTATACCGACAGCATGCATACATTTTAAAATAATTACTTGTTATATAGTAACTAGTCCCCAAGTCTCTAATGAGTAAATGTGGGTTAAAGTCGGTGCCAAGAATAGAACCAAAAACACTTTCAACTATTCCATCACCAGTGTTAACTCCCGCTCTAGCTAAATCAACAGCCAACATACCTAAATGATTACTTAGCCCAGTATAAACATTTCGGATAGTCCCACCCGATAATGCAGTTGACCATGCTGAAGCGATACTCATCGCAGCTGCTAAATGAATAGTACGGGATACTTCTTGAAGAGATAAACCCCTTAGTTTGGCAACCGCTACAGCTGCCCCTATCGTCCCCCAAGTTCCATGGGGATGCACCTCGTCATGAAGGGTTGTCGATGCGTCAATACGGGCGGCTAGCTCGTAGCCGACCACCAGGCTCTCCAATAGCTGTTTGCCACTCGCCCCTATATGTTCAGCCCAAGCAAGAGCAGCTGGAACAACGTGGAAAGCAGGATGACCCTTAGCAAACTGATTCCCCTCATCTATCTCTAAGGCGACCGCAGAAGTACCGTTAATCAAGGCAGCCGAATTCGGTTCCATTAAGACCGAGTATCCCGCAATTGTTACAGGATCAGTCCCACCTTTATAACAAGATTCCACCATATTGGGAATAGGCATAACCTTGCTACCAGCCAACATTGCTCCTAAGGTGTCTAATAAAGTAAGCATAGCTTGATTTATTACGTACGCGGGTAATTTATCATACTTTGTCCTAATAATGAACTCACAAATTGGCTCCCAAATATGCATTTCGCTCCTCCTTCCACTTTAAAGATTTTGTCTTTTTGTAGAAGTTTGGCCCTTTTGTTAACGTTAATTAATCAATAACTTAACTAATTACTTTCGCAACTAACTCCGCAAGATCGACCACCTCAACAGCACCCTCCACGGACCTAGAGCCATCTTCCAACATTGTTAAGCAGAAGGGGCAAGATGTTACAATAGTTTTGACTCCTGTCTCCAACGCTTGTTGAGAGCGCACCTGATTAATCCTATCGCCGGTCCCCTCATCCATCCACATATGCCCGCCACCGGCACCACAACAAAAGCTTTTTTCCAGGTTCCGCTCTATCTCGACTAATTGCAACCCGGGGATACCGGCAAGCACCTGGCGGGGTGCTTCATAGATTCCGTTGTAACGCCCCAGGTAACAGGAATCGTGATAGGTTACCGATTTGTTTACATTTCCCACTAGTTCTGCAGCACCTTTTTGAAGGCGTTCCGCCAGAAACTCACTATAATGCTGTACTTCAAAACTGGCACCCATGGCTGAGCTATACTCATTTTTCAGTACATTAAAACAATGAGGGCAATTTGTAATTATCTTCTTTATGCTATACTTTTCAATAGTAGCTATGTTCTCCCTAGCTAACTTTTGGAAAAGATATTCTTCTCCGATACGCCTAACCGCGTCTCCGCAGCAGCGTTCTTCTTTACCAAGAATAGCAAAATCTACCAGCAAAGCTTTGAGCGATTTAATCACTGCCACGGATATTTCTCTAGAACGCTCATCAAAGGAGCCCAGACAACCTACCCAGTAGAGAATATCTGCTTTTCCTATATCTTTAAGAAGTGGAACCCCTAAAGATTTGGCCCATTCTCCTCGATATCCCCACCATTCACCCCAAGGATTTCCTTGTTTCTCGATATTCCGCATAATCGGCCTCATCTCGACTGGGACTTCCCCATGTTCTAGCACTAGACTTCGACGCATTTCCACAATACGGCCCACCTGATTAATTATGACAGGACATTCACTCTCACAATAGCCACAAGTTGTACAGGCCCATATTGCTTCAGGTGCTAATGTCCACGCAGAAGTAACAACCTGCTCACCTTCACTTTTCCTACCTAAAAAATCTGTAAGCTTACTATTTAACCCCTTGGGAGAAAGAGGTTTATCTGTCAGAAAAGCTGGGCAGCCCAATTCACACCGGCCACAATGGGTACAGGAAAATGTTTCTAGAATATGTTTACGCGTAAAAGTATTAGCCTTGCTGGCTCCAAAACTATTATCCAGCTTATTAACCTCCAAAGGAAGGAGATCACCGATTCGACGATTCGCCGAAAAAAAAATATTAAAAGGAGCAAAAAGCAAGTGTCTAGCCTTACTAAACGGTATGTAGGCAATAAACATCATGCTCAAACTAAGATGGCTCCACCACAACACCCTATGAGCAAACGTTAAATCAACCCTAAACAGAGAAAAAAACCTAAAAAACAACCAGCCAACAGGTGACCACAAAGCCCATGGATCATTGTTTGCAACTTGACGCAATCCCTCGACAACAAAACCGCTAATTAAAATGAGGGCAATCCCGATCAATAATATCCAGTCTTCTGTAATCCCCTTCAATCCGGGTGGGCGTATAATCAGGCGTCGATAAACTAGGCCTACCACCCCTAACAGGGCAAAAAGGCCTGCAAGATCCAAGACCAAGGAAAACCAAAGATAAAACTGTCCAACTAAAACGTGAATATTAAAATCCGCTTGCAAGGCCACGACTAAAGTACCTATAAATAGAACAACGAATCCCCAGAAGAGAAAAAGATGCATTAATCCTGCCAGAGGATCACGCCGGATTCGCCTTTGTGATAATCCCTCCCGCCATAAACAAGCCAAGCTTTTGGCTCCACCTGCCAAGGACACCGGGTTTTTCTTGCCGTTTAGCAAGACTGACATATACCGTCCCATGCGGAAAAGGAAAACGACAAGAACCGTTATCAAGAGTAGGTACATCATATTATGATTTGTGATATTCCAATAAACTTCCCTACTCGGCACTATCATTTCCCCCTTTATCGTTAAATACTGGATAGCTCAAATCCGCTTTTCCCAGCTTTATAAAGGCATCCCTTATGATTCTTACAACTCTCTCCACCCGGTTTGCATTCTGCCAAGCTTTCGGGGAGACCGCTTACCGTGCAACCCCTAATTTGATCAATGACTGAAGCTGCTTTCGCTACCTCCGCTTCAGAACCGCTTACGACCATTGTCGTCGCACCTTCCGCTCCATCAATCCCCCCTTTGGCGATCACTGTGCATGAAACATTGGCTAGCAAGGCCAGAGCATCTCTTTCAGTTACAATCTGGCCAATGAGGGGAAGCATACCAACAGCCATTCCCCGGGACAGTCGCATCGTGTTCCGCCCTGCTGCCATTACCGCTTCGGAGATTGGCCCGGGAATAAGCTTTTCTAACCCTACAGGGATAATGATTCTGGCCCCACAGCCAAGAACTCCGGCCAAGACCTCTCCGGCGGGTCCTCCAAAGACACCGCCCATACACATAGCAGCATTTCCATAAGGATCCAACGCGTTAGCACCTATGATAATAATATCCTGCCGCCCTAGGGTAGGAATGATTTCCTTTAAACTGTCTTCCACAACTTGAAAACTCCCAGAGGTTAACAAAAGAACATGCCCTTGAACTGTACTATTAAGGGCAGCGCGGGTACCCCGGGGAGAAACCCGACCAGATATTTTCAACGGCTGGCCGATTAGTTCCTCTCCTATTGCGGATACTGTTGTGCCGCCTTTTAGTAAAACCTTACCTTCACTCAGGGCTTGTTGTACTTCTGGCAAGGTGGCTACCCCTTTGGCAATGATCCTTTTTGCCTCGGAAACTGTTAACGTAACTTGAATACGTGTTTCCACATTCTCTCCCCCTATAGTTTCCGTGCGGTTAAATGTCCCTCTCGAATAGCTTCTAGAATCGAGCGAGGTGCTTCTGCATCTCCAATCAGGTAAATTTCCGGAAAAACCTTCTGCAAGCTTACAAAAAGTTCATCTTGTGCCGTCCTCATCCCCGCAATCACAACTGTATCTATATTAACTAATTCCTCTTCTTCACCACTATAGAGATCTTCGATTATGACTGTACTTCCTTGAGTCTCTTTAACCGCACTTCCGGTTGTGATCTTGATACCAAGCGAACGGAGTCTACTATGCTGGGTAATCCAACTAATTTGTACAATATCCGATCCTTCAGATGTACGAGGAGTGACAATATGAACCTCTTTGTCCTGTTCGGCTAAGAATTCGGCAACACTGGTTGCCCGATAATGCCCGTCATCATCTAATAGAACGACTCGATTTCCTACAGAGACTTTGCCTATTACGACATCCTCTACTACTACAACGTTTTGCTGAGCACCCGCAAAATCAGGCCGTAGTGGTTGAGAACCTGTTGCGATAATAACGGCATCTGGACTCTCCTTCATTATTAGATCAACAGTAGCCTCGGTATTATCGGAAATTTCTACACCCAATCTCTCCAGTTCTTGACTTAAATAACGCGTGATACCGCTAAGCTCTTGACGGGAAGGGATGGCTGAAGCCAACAAAATGTTTCCGCCTAAGGCTGTTTGCTTTTCCCAGAGAGTTACACGGTGGCCGCGTAAAGCAGCTATTCTGGCAGCCTCCATACCGGCCGGACCGCCGCCGATGATGAGTACTCGTTTTTTCTTTGTGGCGGGAGTTAGTGTTCCTTCACCTAGTTCAGCTTCTAAGCCTACGGTCGGGTTTTGGGTACAGGTGATGGCAAATCCACGGTGCATCATTCCTACACAGCCCTGGTTACACCCAACGCAGTTTCTGATTTCCTCGAGGCGGCCTTCTTTTGCTTTATTGGGCATCTCAGGATCACACAGAGTTGCCCTAGTCATGCACACAACATCTGCCTGATGATCCTTTAGGATCTGCTCAGCATGGGTAGGGTCTACGATACGGCCTACAGTAAATACCGGAATGTCTGTCACAACACTTTTAATCCCTGCAGACAAATATACAAAGGCCCCAAAAGGAAAGTGCATATCAGGAATCATCGTTGCAAAGCTTAGACCGTCATAGTTACATTGACTAACATTTAGAAAATCTAGTTTTCCCTTACTGGCCAAGAACGAAGAAATCTCTTGCATATCATCAAGGGTTAATCCCCCGTCCGTGAATTCATCCCCGCTAATCCGCATACCTACAGCCATTTCAGTGCCACAAGCCTCCCGCACCTGATCAATGACCGCTTGGGCAAAGCGTAGTCGATTTTCTAGACTTCCCCCCCATTGATCCGTACGCTTGTTAGAGTGGAGTGACATAAACTGTTGAATAAGGTAACCATGTGCGCCGTGAATTTCGACTCCGTCAAACCCTGCCTCCCGAGCCAACCTGGCACTTGCACCGTAGGCCTGAATGATTTCTTTGATTTCCCGCTCTGTCATGGCATGGGGAATTTCCTTCTTACTTAAACAGGGGATAGCGGAGGGAGCCAGAATCGGTTGACGGCTTTCGAGACTACTCATTTGCCGGCCCATATGTAAGAGCTGGACAAAGATTTTGCTACCCTGTTCATGAACCATTGTGACAACCTTTTTTAAAGCCGGGACAATCGCCGGATCATATCCGGCGATCCCTGTCAGTCGAGCATGACTGGAAGAATGCACGTACATTGCTTCCATAATAATAAGCCCTATTCCACCTTTAGCTTTTTCCGCCAGATAATAAGCATGTCGCTCTGTCGGGAAACCATCTAAGCAAAAATTAGTGACATGGGCCGAACTTGCAATGCGATTACTAATAACCACCGGCCCTATACTCAATGATCTAAATAGGTTCGGTAAATCGTTTGACATTGTTAATCCTCTTTTCCTCCTGAATACTCAACAAATTGTTACAGACTGCGCTTTAAATATTGTCCACGTCCGGATTCAGCTGTAATCTTACCATTTTCTGCTATAACCTCACCCCGACTAATTGTAAAACGCGGCCAACCCTTAAATGTCATACCTTCATAAACAGAATAATCACAACTCCCAAAGACCTCGGGAGTTACTTTACGTTCCCAATTTAGGTCTACTATCGCAAAATCAGCATCGGCACCAACCTGAATTACTCCCTTTTGGCTAAGATTCAAGGCTTTAGCCGTGTTTCCACTGGACAACCGGGCTAAGGTTTCGAGGGGAATCCCCCGTTTATGATAACCTTCACTAATCAACACCGGCAAAATAACTCCTGCACCCGGAAAACCCGGTAGTATTCCCCAAACGTCCTTACCTTTACTATATTTCTTAGCTAAATTACTCGGACAGTTATCAGAACCAAGTGTCGTAATGAGTCCGTTTCGTATCCCTTCCCATAATTTCTCTGCGTCTTGCGCTGTATGAATGGGAGGGTTAACCTTCGCCAAAAGGTTGCAAGGAGATTCCTCAGTCAACACTAAGTAGTGTGGACAAGTTTCTACTGTCACACCTTGATTGATTAATTCTGGAGCACCGGCAATAAAATCGACACTAGAACCGGCACTCATATGGACGATATACAGGTTACCATGGACAATTTTATTAAGGTAGAGTGCCCCCATAACTGATATCGTTTCGGCATAATCAGGGCTGGTGCGAGCAAAATAAGCTAAACTATCCTGACTTTCTTCAGCCTTAACCCTTGCCGCTACTTGCCGTTGCAAATCCATTTCCTCACAATGTACGCACAAATTCAACTTAGGGGAGATCTCAGCGAAATTACGCAGAATAAACATCATGTCCGCCGAATCCAACGTCAAAGGATCTTCAGACCCGAAAATCTTTTTAACATCATCCTGATAATTACGATAAAATTTGTAGGATGTTATTCCCAGCTCACGGGCATACCCCTCAACTTCAGCCACGTGTTGCTTCGTCAAAAGTCCCAAGCTAAAAGCAAAGTCGACTAAACTATTCTTATCACCTACTTCAATCAGCTTAGGAACGCTTTCTTGATAGGATTCTTTTCCTCGGTAATAATTTACAATGGTAGTAATACCGCCGAGTGCTGCCGCCTTTGTATCTTCTTTAAAATCCGACGCCATATCATTATAAATTCCAAGATGCATATGAGGGTCAATGACCCCAGGAAAAATGAACAAACCCGTCGCATCAAGCACCCGATTCGCTTGCGGGCTTAAGCCTGGGGCGTAAATGCCCGCAATTTTCCCTTCCTTTACACCAATATCCGCTGTGGTAACTCCATCCGAAAAGACGACCTGCGCTCCTTTAATCAGTAGTTCCATCATCATTTCTCCCTCCTCTACTTATTCAGATTTTGGAAATAGTCAATGATCTGCTCACTATCGACTACATCAGAATATTTCATCCAAAGATCCAGCAAAGCAGCTTTATGAGAAAGTTGCACTCGATCATAAACACAATCTTCAATCATCGCTACATTATAATTACGAGTTACTGCGTCTACTGCCGTGGCTCGGCAACAGCCACTTGTCGAACCACCGACAATTATCAGCGTGTCGATCCCTAATTTAACAAGGTAACTTTGTAAAGGGGTTCCATAGAAGACACTGGCATAAGCTTTATCGATGACCAACTCGTTGTCA
Source organism: Desulfosporosinus sp. BICA1-9 (assembly GCF_000802135.1). NCBI lineage: Bacteria > Bacillati > Bacillota > Clostridia > Eubacteriales > Desulfitobacteriaceae > Desulfosporosinus > Desulfosporosinus sp. BICA1-9. Next base: position 14,229 of record NZ_JUEE01000104.1, on the reverse strand, counting down.
GCAGGGGCTAATTCCGGTACAATCTGAGTTTCCGGACGCCCTTCAAGATATTTGGTCTGGTCTCGGTTGGTCTTTGTGGCAAACCCATCAAAGGACATTGTCTTTTTCTGGACATTGCGCGAATAAAAAACTGGCACCCCAGAATTCCTGGCAATCTCACGCAGACGCTGAATATTCCGAATTGCCTCCCAGGCTAAGGCTCCCCCTCCTGAAGGCCAACGGTCAAGTTGTTCGTCGATCGGCACATCTTCACCCACATAATTTGGCTGCACATCAATGATCATCAAAAGGGGCTTTTTGCCCAAACCCCGGCTTTTGCCGTAACCACCCTTTTCTATGACCAACCTGTCAACATCAGTAAGAAGGTCTTCCCAAATCCTTGCCATTATAATTTCCCCCTTCGAAAACTTTTTTAAGTTAATCGTCATTTTACATTAGATATGTTCGGCCGCATGTCGGCCCGCGATGAAGCCAAACCCCAGTGCTGCCAACAACCCGTTGCCCGACATATATCCTTTGGGCTTACGGCCTGATACTCCTACTGCTGCTCCTCCCCCTGCATATAAATTGGGGATTGGCACTCCAGCAGTGCTTAACACCTCGGCATTTACGTTGATCTTTAAGCCTCCCTGGGTATGGAATAATGCCGGCTCTACCTTGACACCGTAGAACGGAGGTATCAGCTTTTTGGGAAACCAAGTCCTACCGAAGGAGTCATGACCGTCCTGAACAGCCTGGTTGAATTGCACTATGGAAGCGGCCAGACCGGCTTCAGGCAAGCCCAATTTTTGCGCCAGCCCCTCAGGCGTATCTGCTATCTTTAACCCGTTTAACTGGGCGAGATTTTTATAATCCTCAATAGTCAATAGACTTTGGTGTATCTCTTCATCCATGATGTAGAAGGCAATCCTACCTGGCTGCTTCATCACCTCCAGGGCATACTCAGAATAGCCCTCACTTTCATCTCCAAACCTCTCACCCAATTGGTTTACCAGGAAGCCTCCGTTCATGATTCCTCCCCAGGTAACCAGTATTCCGTGACTGGAAGCCACCGAGGCATGACCCTGAAAACAACTCATATTCTCCAATTGCGCTCCCAGCTCTATCCCCCACTTGATTGCGTTCCCTGTGTTAGCTTCATAACCAAAATACAAGATATCTTCCATTTCAGGAATAAATTGCTGCACCATCTCTTTTTTGCCACCAAAACCATTACAAGCTAAAATGACTTTTTTTGCTCTAATCCTTTGGATACCATTAGGTGTACTGGTTTCTACTCCTGTAACTTCTCCATTATCCCCCGTTAACAGCCTGGTCACCGGTGATTCGAGCATTAGGTAGATATCCTCACGCTTGGCCACTTCACGCCGCAGTTGGTTGATCAGATCCAGTCCGCCTCTCGATTTGGGCGCATGCATTCGGTAATGGGAGTGGCCCGGATATTTAAATTCCGTGAAAAGGGATAGTTCGATCTCTAGCTTGTCTACCATCCATTCCACCATTGGACCAGAGGCGCGGCAAACTTCGAGGGTTAATTCAGGGTCACTCTCATATCCATTTTTCTTAAAGATATCCTCCGCCATTTGTTCCGGAGAATCATCAATTCCCGCCTTACGTTGAAAGCTAGTGCCAGCAGCTTGGATCATCCCAGCACTACTGGCAGTATTGCCCAATACATGTTCCGTCTTTTCCAGGATTACTACCTCGGCTCCCAACTCTGATGCGGCCAAAGCAGCTACCAAACCGCAGCCACCGGCACCCACTACCGCAATATCAACCTCCGCATCCCAATTCATTAACTTCCCTCCAATATTCCAACCCGCGCATTGTATTGCAGATTTCTTGTCTTATATTAGCCCTTCTTTACGAAGTAAATCGTAGATTTGAGCAGCCCCACCTTGGCTGCCTTCGGCCAAATTACCCTTTTTTCTCTTAACCCCGCCGGAAAGAATCATTTTCATTCTGTCTGAAGCTGACATCGAACTGTCCGGTGTAAAGATTTTCTTCGGCTTAGGGCGTGCCAGTGCGAGGTGCACTGTACGCACATAGGAAGCCAACGTATCAATTTCCGCTGGCTCAACCTGAAGTTCAGCCAAGTTAAAAACTGGTATTTCTGCCTGCTGGGCAGCCAACCGTGCTGGAAGCGTAGGATATCGCGGCTCTGAGCCTCTACCCAGAGACAGCACCGCGGGCAAGGGACATTCGCACATCCGCCTACTGCCTCTTTCTCCCCTACAGGTTACTTTCAGGTTTGTCTCCGCGAGCTTCTCTATTTGAACGACCCTTGAAAGGACGGGCCTAGCTAAAAAATGTGCCAAATAGTTCCCCACCAATCCTGATGCGCTTGCACTCGATTTATCCCCGCACAGCACCAACTGGAATCCGAGTTTTTCAATCCAAGCAGCAAGTATACGGGCGGTTACGATTGAGGGTGTAGGGAAGAAACCTTCCAGCCCCTCATCCCACAGACGCACCGCATCATCAGCTCCCAGACTTAAACCTGCACGCAAGCCTTCCTCCTGCGCCTTATGTCCGACCAGCACAACCGTGACCTTAGCTCCCCAGCGGTCTCTCCACGCGAGAGCCTCTTCCAGAGCAAAAAGGTCAAAACTACCTACATCGTAAACAGTCTCCTCCTTGGTTGAGAGCTGACCACCTTCAACAGCGAGAGGGCCTGCCCGATGCGGCCAGTAACTGATTGGCACCGCAATGTCCATTTTATGCTCCCATCGGCTTGGCATTTTCCTTGCCCTCCCATATCCGCTTAATTAACTCCGGCAGTACCTCTTGCACATCGCCAACTATTCCGGCATCGGCAATCTTAAAAATAGGAGCATTCTTATCCTTATTAATCGCAATTATTTTCTTAGCGTCACGCATACCGAACGTATGCTGGGTTGCGCCAGAGATTCCACAGGAGATAATCACGCTGGGTGCAACAAGTTTTCCGGTTTGGCCAATTTGCCGCGTCAGGGGAATCCAACCGTTGTCCCGGGCCAATTTGGAGCCACCGACAGCAGCCCCAATGAGTTCAGCCAGTTCATAGATTAGTTGAAATCCTGCGGCTGAACCCATGCCTCCCCCGCCAGCCACGATAACTTCAGCTTCACTCAGGTCCACCGTCCTCGGATCTGCCTTTATCTCTTCAAGAAATCGAATTAGATTTGAACGTTGGCTGGGTGTGTGCAGCTTTTGAACATTGCTATTAAGACCTGAACGCTTCTTGACATTGACCAACCCTACACGCCATGTTGCTAAAACCGGTCGCTTCGGTGCGGATGTAAGAAAAGCGCTTAGACGTTCCCCGTAACAAAGGTGCTCAAAGAGCAAACTTTCCTGCCCAAGCGAAATACTAATGCAATCGGGAAAAAAAGGCATTCGGTATCGCAGAGCGGTCTTAGTTAAAAGTCCCCTCCCAAATAGGGTTTCTGCTGCTAATACTAATCCAGGGCTTTCGCGTTCAATTAACTCACCTAAAAATTCAGCGAAATCCTCTCCAGTAGCACTTTGTGGCCACTCATCGGTAAGATAAATCGTTTGCGGGCCAAATTCCATTATTTCTTTGACTAAATCTTCCTTATTCGGTGCAAGTAGGATGGCAACTGCAAGCACCCCTCCGGTAACAGTCCCGGCTGCGGTGAGAATCTCACGTGAACTCTCGCGCAAACCGTGGTCATCCCCTTCTAACACAACCCAGATCTGCATTGTCCCGCCTCCTTACCCATTAGCGCTACTTTTCTTAGCCAATTCTTGTTCCAGGTGCGGAACTAAACCGCCTACTTTAATCAACTCCTGAATGTGATCAGGTAACCAGCTTGCTTGGTAAACTTGACCTTGGGTAAGGTTTCTGATACTCCCATTTATCATATCGATTTTTAATTTGTCACCCTGCTGGATCTGATTGGCCTCAGGGCATTCCAGTACGGGTAGCCCTAAATTAATAGCATTCCGGAAAAATATGCGGGCAAAAAATACAGCCACGACAGCACTTACCCCTGCATATTTGATTGCTGCCGGGGCGCTCTCCCGGCTCGACCCGGAACCAAAATTTGCGCCTCCGACCACAATATCACCGGGTTTTATTTTTCCAGACAATTCCGGATCTATCCCTTCAAAAACATGATTAGCCATTTCACCATTTGACAATTTTAGATATTTCCCAGGAGCAATCACATCCGTATTAATATCGTCTCCAAACTTCCATACATGACCGCTAATTATCTCCATCTATCTCAGCTCCCTGTGGAAATTTCTAGGATCAGTAATGCGACCTGTCACAGCAGACGCAGCCACAGTAGCAGCTGACCCTAGGTAGACTTCCGAATTACTGCTTCCCATCCGTCCGCGGAAGTTGCGATTTGTCGAAGAAATGCAGCGTTCGCCATCACCTAACAAGCCCATGCTCAGTCCCCCACATGGTCCGCAGGCACTTGGCAACAAAGTTGCTCCGGCGTTTAACAGAGTTTCCAGGACTCCATCGGCTAAGGCTCGCTGTAAAACTTGCTGGGATGCCGGAGCGACTAATAATCTCGTACCCGTCGCAATTTTCTTACCTTTAAGAATGGTTGCTGCTGTCGCTAAATCATGGTATTTTCCGCCGGTGCAACCACCGATAAGAGCTTGATCAATGGAAACCCCGTTCAGTAAATCCGCGGCAATAACATTATCCGGGCTATGAGGGCAAGCAACCAAAGGTTCAAGATCTTCCGCCTGGTTGACAAGAATTTGACTATACTCAGCATCCTGATCACTGTAAACAGGGTTAAACTCAACATCCCTTCCTTCCATGTAACGGAGAACTGTTTCGTCAGGCGCAATTATTCCGGTCTTGGCACCCATTTCGATTGACATATTTGTAAGAATAATTCTTTCATCAAGTGGCAAATTCGCTACTGTATCCCCGGTAAATTCAAGCACCTTGTAAGTAGCTCCCGCAGTGCCGAGTTGTTTAAGATTGGCAAGAACCATATCTTTGGCATACGTCCCTAGAGGTAATTTGCCTTCCCAGATAATTTTGATCGTTTTCGGAACCCGCAACCAAGTACGCCCGGTAACTACAACTCCCAACATATCCGTTGAACCAAGTGCCACCACCATTGCACCCATGGCTCCACCGGTACAGCTATGAGAATCTCCTCCAACCATTAGGATTCCGGGCCTGACATAACCCCTTTCGATTGCTACAATATGACAGATCCCTTGAAACTCATGAAACCTACCAACGCCATATTTCTTTACCCATGCTCTCGTAACAACCTGAATATGAGCTTCCGTTTCATTGCACGGCGGAACAAAATGATCTGAGACAACCGTAACTTTGTCCGGATCCCAAATCGGCACTCCCAGGCGCTCAAGATTATAAGCTATTCTTCTTGGTCCACCGCAATCTTGCATCATAGCCATATCGACATTGGCCCATACCAGCTCGCCCGAACGTACTGTCTCCCGGCCACTGGCTCTGGCAATAATTTTCTCCGCGATTGTTAATCCCATATTCTCCCACCTTATTCATTTGGAATATCTTCTCTCTAACTCTTGCCATTTAGGTAAATCCAGAATGTTATTTACTTGGTCAAACAAAAACATCGAGTTCATTGAGCTTCGTGTTGAACCAGATTCTCTTAGGGTTACCATCAGATCGCTTACTGCTTTAGTCATTACCCTAAGCGCAGAATTTGGGTAAATTACAATTTTATACCCTAAATCCTGAAGCTGTTTATTCTCTAAGAGAGGGGTCTTACCACCTTCAACCATGTTAGCTAAGGTCGGAACCTTCAACTGCTTATTAATTGTTTCCATTTCCTCAATGCCTTCCGGTGCTTCTACAAAAATGACATCCGCACCGGCCTCAACGTATTGATGCGCTCGTTCAATAGCTGCTTCGAGACCCAATACGGCACGGGCATCTGTTCTGGCAACAATAACAAAGTCTTGGTCCTTCCGCGCGTCCGTCGCTGCTGAGATCTTATTCACCATTTCCTCACTCGAAATAAGCTGTTTTCCGCTCAAGTGCCCACATCTTTTGGGCATAATCTGATCCTCCAATTGTATAGCAGCAGCGCCCGCTTTTTCATAGGACTGTACAGTGCGGATGACGTTAAGGGCATTCCCGTAACCGGTATCACCATCTGCAATAACCGGTATAGTTACCGCTTCGCAAATATAAGTTAAGCGCGAAACCATCTCCGTCATCGTTAATAAACCGATATCAGGCCCAACTGAAGTATAAGAAACCCCTGCACCCGTAAGATAAAGGGCCGGAAATCCTGCCTGTTCAATGATCCTGGCAACAAGCGCATCCGCCGCTCCCGGAGCGACAATCAATTGTTCCCCCTCAAGCAATTTACGCAACAAAGCTGCAACTTTCATATATTACTCCTTTACATTCCTAAATAAGCCTTTTTTAAATGCTCATCATGTAATAGATTCTTGGCGGGTCCATTCATGACAATACGACCTTGCTCGATTACATACCCTCGATCCGCCATTCCCAAGGCATGGTTGACATTCTGTTCCACTAAAAGTAAAGTTACCCCTTGCAACTTAATCTTAGCAATAATATCAAACATCGTTTTAGTCAAAAGCGGAGATAAGCCAATCGAAGGTTCATCCAAAACAAGAAGTTTCGGTGAAGACATAAGCCCACGCCCAATCGCTAACATTTGTTGCTGTCCACCACTTAATGAACCTGCTAGATTTCGATTTTTAGACATTAAATCTGGAAGCATACTAAAAACGTACTCTAGGTTTTTCTTTTTATCTTTTTTGGCTTCTTTGGAATAAGCTCCTAATTCAAGATTTTCCAGGACTGTCATCCCTGGAAAGAGCTTTCTTCCCTCAGGGACCTGAATCAAACCCCTCGCAACAATCTCATGTGGCTCTAGACCAGATATATTTTCCCCCATAAATCTGCACTCACCAGATTTTGCCTTGACAAGTCCAGAGATAGTTTTGAGAACTGTCGTTTTGCCCGCACCATTAGCCCCTACTAAAGAAACAAGCTCGCCTCCCCGGACTTCCATCGACAATCCTTGGACCACAACCGTGTCACCATAGCCGACGAAAATATTATTTATGGTCAGCAAACATATCCACCTCCCCTAAGTAGGCTTCTGCTACCTTAGGATTTCGTACAATTTCTTCTGGTGTTCCTTCAGCCAGCATTTCGCCATGATGAAGTACCAGAATCCTATCAGACAATTTCATTAAGGCCGCCATGATATGCTCTATCATTAAAATAGACACACTATCTTCTCTTACCTTTAAAATTAGCTCCATTACCATACTCACTTCAGTAGGGGTCAGTCCAGCCATCACTTCATCCAAAAGTAATAATTGTGGTCTTGTTGCTAGCGCACGTGCCATTTCCAGACGTCGCTGATCTCCGATGGTCAACTCTTTAACTGGAATATTCCTTGTATGACTAAGTCCTACAAAGTCCAGATAGTGCAAAGCTATATCCGTTGCCTCCCCATAACTACCCGTTCGATTATACGCACCAACCATAACATTTTCCAAAGCGGACAGCTTGCCAAAGGGTTTCACAATCTGAAATGTCCGTGCCAACCCCCTTTTACATATTTTGTGCGGTGAAAGGCCAGTAATTTCTTCGTCTTTGTAGATTACTTTTCCGCCATCCGGACGGTAGTAACCGGAAATCATGTTAAAAAGAGTCGTTTTGCCCGCACCGTTAGGTCCAATTAGCCCGAATATTTCCCCTTTCTTTATAAACATATCAATTTCTTTAACAGCCACTAAACCCTGAAACTTCTTCGTAATACTACTAGTTGAGAGGAGTTTCACTTTCTATATCCTCCTTTCCAGTTTGCAGCTCAATATCTATATGTTTTTTTGTGGGAAAATGATTTTGTATAAAGCCCATAACTCCTTCTGGAAGATAAATTATTACAATCATTAGAATTAACCCATAGACCATTAGATTCATTCCACTGTAATCAGCTAGCAGGGTTCGAGTGAGTTCTGAAATCGGCATTAACACTAGGGAACCAATAATGGGGCCCCATACTGTACCGACACCACCAATAATTGCTGGAATAATAGCATTTATAGAAACCTCACTGCCGAAAACAAGGTGGGGATCAATATAATAAAAATACTGTGCGTAAAAGGTACCTGCCAGGGCTGTTAAGGCCGCACTAATTCCCAAGGCGATTAATTTGTAATGCAGAATATCTACTCCTAGAGCATCTGCAGCATCCTCATTTTCTCGAATCGCAATAAAATAGAGACCTAACCGAGTTTTTGAGATATATTTTAGGAATCCAGTTAACAGAACTGTAATGATTAGTATTAGATAATAATAATAAACTTTATTTTCAAACTGCATTTGAGTTGGCTTTCCGGTTAAGGGAAGGAGTATACCCATAGATCCTTTTACGAACGGCCAATTTGTAAAAATTACCCGAAATATTTCTGCAAAGGCCAAAGTAGCAAGTGCAAAATAATGCCCCTTTAAATGATATCTGAACGACAGATAACCAATTAACAAGCCAACAAGGCACGCTACAATTGATCCAATAATCATACCAACCCAAGGGGAAACGCCAAAATCTACAAATAACACGGTTGAAGTGTATGCTCCAAGACCGAAAAAAACCGCATGCCCAAATGAAAATTGTCCTGCATAGCCACTCATAACATTCCAACATTGAGAAAGATAGGCCCCAAATATAGCCATAATGACCAGATTCAAATAATACGTATTTAAACCCCATGGTAATGCTACAAGAATTAATCCAAAAAATAATCCAAAATAGAGCATATTAAATTTCGACCGAAAAATACTTTTAGTGTGACCCACTAACCTGCCCCCCTCCAAACAAACCCGTTGGACGTAAAAAGAGTACCAAAATAAAAATACCGTAAATGACTAAGTCATTCCAACTACCACTAAGAAACAGACCGCTCAGAGATTCACTCAAACCGATGATTAGGCCTGCTACTAAGGCACCCCAGAAGTTTCCTAACCCACCTAAGATAGCTACAACGAAGGAACGCAGAAGGAAAACGCCACCGACAGTAGGCGATGCGAAGAAAAAAGGAAGTATGATAGAACCAGCAACCCCTGCACAGGCAGCTCCAATTCCAAAGGCTACTGCATTAATATTCCTAACTTTTATTCCTACCAAACAAGCTCCTTCACGTTCTTGTGAAGTTGCTCTTATCGCCCTTCCAAGGGTAGTTTTTCGAAGAATAATATACAAGATTACTGTCACGACTAGGGCAATTACAAAAGCAAATAACTTGGGTTTGTTTATTGCTAATTCACCCAACATTATAGACTTTTCTAACCCAGGAATTTGAATACTTCTAGTATCAGGCGTCCAGAGAAAAAGCGCTAAGTTTTCAATAAATAGCATAATCCCCAAGGTAAGCAGTAATTGATTATGTTGAGGTGCTTTGATGATTTGATTTAATAAATATCGTTGAATTAAGAAACCTATTGAGAATAAAACTACAACGCTAATCGGGATTGTTAGATAAGGGTTAATCCCAAACAATGTACACAACCAATAAGTTATATACATTCCAAGCATCATAAGTGCACCATGCGCGAAGTTAACAATCTCCATAACCCCAAAGATTAGTGTTAATCCCACAGCAGTTACAGCATAAACCCCGCCCATTAAAAGTCCATCGACAGTTGCCTGTAAAATTGCTACACCAGTCATCTTCTTTCCTCCATTCAAGGTTAATCACTGGATATTTGAGTGGGCGAGCAATCCGCCCACTCAATTGATAAATTGTTATTTTGGAGTAGGGAAAATCGGCTTAGCTTGGGCGAATTGTTCCGGATAAACAATAACTTGTTTACCGTTTTGAATCTGAAGCAAAACTGCTGCTGCGTTGATATTTTCACCTTTATCATCAAATTTAATGGCACCCTGAGGTAAAATATGGTTAGTAAAGTTAGTGCTAGCAAGAGCATCACGCAACTGCACTTTATCTGTAGATTTTGCCCGTTCCAAAGCATCGGCAATAACTTGAATGGCCGTATAACCATACATTGCATGTGAACTCATAGTCGCATTAAATTTTGTCTGATAGTTTTTTAAAACTTGGTCAGTTTTGCTATTCTTAGGGTTCCAACGATAATTGACATCCATGATTCCTTCAGCATCCTGACCTAAATCTTTGATCAACTTTGGATCACTAAAGGCCCCATTTGCTATACCTACAATTCCCTTGAACTTAAGATTACGGCTTTTAATAGTCTTCATAAGTAAAGATTGATCCTGGTAATAACCCGTGCCAACCACTAAATCGGGCTTTAACCCGCTAAGCTTCGTCACTTCGGAATCTAGTGTTCCAGTGTTAGCTGCATAAGGAATAGTTCCAATAACCGTAAGACCGGCTTTATCGATGTTCTTCTTAACATAATCAGCAAAGTAAGTACCAAAAAGCGAGTTTTCATGTACAAGGGCAACCGTCTTAATATCCGGGGTTTTCAACGCTTTCATATAGCTTAAAAAATCTTCACAAAAAGCATCAGCATTAGGCTGTATTCGGAAACTATATTTAAAACCGCGTTGCATGATATTCGTCGTCGCTGCCACTGTTATTACGAAAGGAACTTGAACTTTTTCAGCCTCCTGGGTCGCTGTCACAGCTGAGCTACTAGTATACGTACCGGTTAAGGCCACAGCACCTTCTCTAATCAAGCGTTGAGCCTCACTGGCTGCCTTGTCCGGGAGTCCCTGGCTATCTCCCACAAGAAGTTTAATTTTCGCGCCACCTAATGATTTTATTCCACCTGCGGCATTTATTGCTTCAACTGCAATTTGTTCAGCATTCGTAATCGCCGTTCCTTCATATGCCATACTCCCTGTCATTGGGTGAATACTTCCGATAAGAATTTCTTTTGCTGTTGATTGAGTACTATCCGTTGCTTTTGTTTCTGTAGATTTGCTACCACAGCCGGTTAATGCAATACTTAGTGCCAGAAGCACCGCTAAAATTGAGACCCCTAAACGTTTTGGTTTTGACATGTTTAACCCTCCTCCTAAATTCTCCTCCTAAATACTACTATACAGAGTTTGCAACTTTTTTCCGTTCCGATTATCACCTCCTTATATTTTTTAACAGACTACCTCGTTCCATACAGTAGAACGACGTTCTATTTTTTCTTAAAAAATTATTTCCACCCTAATCGATAAGATATTAGATTCGAAGTATTAACTGCCTCTGCGATTAACATAACGAGTCGTTCAACAGTAAATCGGGATTCCGGACCGGAAATACTAATACCGGCTATGACTTTTCCCTCGTGATTGCGAATTGGTGCAGCCACTGAAGAAGAACCGATATTACGTTCACTATGACTAACCGCATAACCCTGTTGACGTATTAACGCCAATTCTTCTCGTAAATCATCCCCTATAATCCTCTTTCCCAGTACTGTTGAGCCAAGATCTTTCCCCGTGATAATCCTTTCAATTTCCCTCTCGTGTAAATATGCTAACAAAAGTTTTCCTGAACCAGCTAAATAAAGTGGATTACGTCCGCCCAACTGCACGAAATTACGTACAGCCTCCGTGCTTTCTACTTTTTCAATGCAAACCCGATAGTCATCATCAACAATATTTAATGTAACTGTCTCTTTCGTTTTATCACTTAGCCCCTGCATTAGTGGTAAAGCAACATCCCTAACTTCCAATTTCGAAATAACCGCGGTACCTAAATAAAACAGCTTAAATCCCAATCGATATTTCTGATTTTCTAAGTTTTGTATTATAAATCCCCGTTCTTCCAACGTTTTTAAAATTCGATAGATCGTACTTTTATACATACTAAGTTTTAACGCCAGTTCCGAAACCCCCTGTTCCGGCTCGTTTATGGAAAAGCAACATAAGATATCCAATGCTTTATCAACGCTTTGTATTGTTCCCGGATTACTACCTTTCTTTTGCATAACATAACCCCTTTAAGTTGTCGTCCTTCTAATTGAAATAATCAACTTGGGGTTTATTTCGCAACGATAGCGATATAACTGGCACGTCGAGAAAGACACCCTTGCTCAGCCTAAATACCCCAGTCATCCCCCCTTTGTTGAAAAATTTTACTTTTTTGATAAATGATATTATCAATAAAATAACAGTTAAATTGCATAATGTCAACAGAATATTCAAATAATCAAATAATTCAGGTATTAAAAATGCCAACAAAAAAAAGGCGCATAGCACCCTAATTTTAAGAAGATTTGATCTATGAGCATGATTAAGGAAGGATAGATTTACCTAGTTCCTTGCTTGTTCCTCCTTTAATTGGTTACGGTCGTCTTTGACTATCCCACCCTCTTAATTTGTAATATTCGTCGAGCATAAAGTCTAGTTCTTCAACTGTGATAACATCCCGACCCTCGTTCAGCGGTTCCCTGAACATCCGCTTCGGCAGTGTATCCTGTTCCCTAGTCGCACCTTCGCGGAGATTAAAAACCTTTCCTGAACCCGTGAACTCACCTCGATAAAAAGCGTGAAATACAGCGAAAAACGCGGTATAATAGAGATATATTAACGAAAACAGCTTTTCGTAAATTCACCTTGGGGGTGTAGTATGAAGTTTATTATCGAACAATCGGATGAAATGTTAACCACCCACTCTGGATTAGCACTGGTTGGCTTATTACTGAAAAAGACAGACATTAATGATCGGCTTAACCAGTTAAAAATAGATAAAGTTATAAGCCCGGAAATATCGAACCGTGATATTGTAGCCGCATATACTGGTTTGCTGTGCCAAGGTAAAAGTTGTTACGATCATATTGAACCATTTCGGAGAGATTTGTTTTTTCGCCAATCATTGGATATGAAATCTGTTCCATCCAGTTCGACACTGCGTCAACGATTGCAACTACTGGGCGTAACGACTGACACAGATAAGGTTATTTTAGAGGAATCAGTAAAATTAATAAAAACTGTTAAAGCTCCTCTTACACCCATAGTTTTACCAGCCATCAAGGACAATGAGCAAAACATTGTTTTTCCGGAGCGACATTTAATCCCTTGTGATGCTGACGTGTCTTGTATGGATAATTCAAAAACTAAAAAAGAGGGTGTATCAAGAACCTATCACGGATATGACGGTTTTTCGCCTATGTTTGCTTATATCGGTTTGGAAGGGTATGCTCTAAATGGAGAATTACGAGACGGCAAGACTCATTGTCAAAATGGAACGCCTGAGTTCTTGGAAGAATCCATTCGTCTGGCTAGGTTAATCACCGATAGTCCGCTTTTATTCCGTTTAGATTCAGGCAACGACAGCATCGATAATATCCTGAAATTTACTAATCGGGAAGACTATATCATCAAACGTAATCTGCGTAAGGAATCTCCAGAAAAATGGCTGGATATTGCTAAACAACAAGTTGAGGCTAAAACCGGCACTTGTGTTAAAGCACGTGAAGGAAAGAATGTGTATTATGGACGGATGTCGATTAAACGGAAAGAATTAGCCGAACCATTGTCTGTCGCCTACAAAGTAAGCGAAAGAATGGTTTATAATCACGCCATACTCAGTTTCAGCCTTTTCGACCGATACCAACCCTCTGCGCACATCTTTCATGGGATGTCTGGAAATTGCGAGAATTTCGTCCTGCTTCAAGTCACTGCGTAATTCAGAAAGAAACTTGCCGATTAGCAGGGGAATATCCTCTTTCCGCAGCCGCAATGGAGAGAGGCGCAGTCTCAGCACATTCAGCCGATAATACAGATCCTCGCGAAACCGTTGTTGGATGACCATTTCCCAAAGGTCTCTATTTGTAGCCGCCACCACCCGGATATTGACCGGCAGGATCCGGGTCCCGCCGATGCGCAGCACCTCATGTTCTTCCAAAACCCGCAACAGTCGGGCTTGCAATGGTAAGGGCATCTCTCCGATCTCATCCAGAAAAATGGTTCCTCCGTGAGCCAATTCAAAGAGCCCCGGTTTCCCGCCTTTTTTGGCTCCTGTAAATGAACCCTCTTCATAGCCAAAGAGTTCGCTTTCGAGTAAGTTTTCAGGAAGAGCTGCGCAATTTACGGCCACAAAAGGACGTTTCGCCCTCGGACTGACGTTATGAATTCCCTGAGCAAAAAGTTCTTTCCCTGTACCGGATTCTCCTACGATAAGTACTGTAGAATCACTCTGACCATATAAAAAGGCGTCCTTTTTAACTTCTTGAATCAATTCGCTATTGCCTAAAATACCATCCAAGGTAGTTTTGGCAACAAA